>JAILCP010000068.1 GCA_024680055.1 Lachnospiraceae bacterium
ATTCTTCTGCTACACTATACCCAATTTGAAAAAAGGAGTTTTTTATGAAAGTTAAACGTATTATCGCCCTTTTAGGGGTTATTTTTCTGGTGGGTCTTTACATTCTCACTCTGGTGGCTGCCTTAACCACTAATCCAAATAAAGAAGGATACTTTTTAGCCAGTATCTATGCCACCGTTGTAATACCTGTTCTGTTTTGGGCATATTCTCTCATATATAAGTTGATTCATAAAAAAGATCAGAAAGATGATGATCGGGAAGGCGATGATCGGGAAGACTAACAGAGGAGTATTTGCATCGGGATTCCTTATTTCTCTCATTTCCGTTGCTTTCACACTCGTTGGAACCGGTAAATATGCATCGATTTTCCCCATTCCCATCATTTCCGTTGCTTTCACACTCATTGGTACCAGTAAATATGCATCGATTTTCCCCATTCCCATCATTTCCGTTGCTCAAACCATCATCCTCCCCGCCCCATTAGTCAGAGGGTCATAAAAAAAACGGGCAAATAGAAATTTCTTTCTATTTACCCGTAATCAAATTTCTTACTGATGAATGGATCCAATGTTCAAATCCAATGCAGCCTCGTGAATTACTTCACCCGTGGTTGGGTGTGGGAAAATGGTATTGGTAAGATCAACATCATGAAGTTTATTTCTTACAGCCACTGTAATTGCAGAAATCAAGGTGGACGCATCCGGTCCTACCACTGCTCCTCCTACAATTTCTCCCTTGTCATTTTTGATTAATTTACAGAATCCGTTGGCAGCTCCCATGGTCACTGCTTTTCCGTTTCCGTTAAAGTTCACCTTCCCCACTTTGTAAGGTGCACCCATTTCTTTCAATCTGTCTTCGGTAATTCCAACGGTAGCTACCTCAGGAGAGGTAAAGATGACACTTGGAACAAGATCACGTTTAAAGTCATCTTCACATCCAACAATATGGTCCACAGCAACAAATCCCTGATGACTTGCCGCATGTGCCAACTGAATCACATTGTTCACATCACCGATGGCATAAATATGCGGAACACTGGTCTGCATATACTCATCCACCTTAATGCCCTTGTTTTTCGGAAGCAATTCAATTTTGGTGTTTTCAAGGCCAAGGCCATCGATTCTGGCACTTCTTCCGATTGCCACAAGAACCTTTTCACTGGTGACTTCGTTCATTTTTTCTTTACGTTCAAAATGAACGGTCATGCCATCTTCACCTTCTGTAATTTCCGTAACTCTGCTGGAGGTATGAACCTTAATTCCCGCTTTCTTTGCCTGACGTAATATTTCCGCAGAAACATCACTGTCAAGCACAGCCATCAGACGGTCTAAAAATTCAACCACCGTAACCTGACATCCAAAATGACGATACATAAAGGCAAATTCCAATCCAATGACGCCTCCACCAATAATGGTAATGCTCTTTGGCAATTCCCTTGCAGCCAATGCCACATTGGAATTCCATACATTCTCATTGTCCACGCCCGGGATCGGCACACTTGCCACTTTGGATCCGGTGGCAAGAATCAAATCATTGTAGGTAAGTTCCAACGTCTCTTCCCCTTCTACGCGAATGGTTTTGTCGTCAATAAAAGAAGCAGTACCGCAAATTACCTCAATGCCGTTCTTTTCCATCAAGTGCTCAATGCCGCCAACCAATCGATCCACAACTTTTTCCTTACGATCCATTACAGCATTCATATCAACCTGTGGTTCTTCATTTAAAACAATACCGAACTCACTTGCCTTTTTGATTTCCGCAAAAACTTCGGAAGATTTTACCAAAGTTTTTGTAGGAATACATCCAATATTAAGGCAGGTTCCGCCAAGGCGTTCCTTTTCCACAAGAGTCACTTTTTTTCCGCATCTAGCTCCATAGATAGCAGCCACATATCCCCCCGGGCCGCCACCGATGATTAACAAATCCGTCTGTTTCATGGTGCACGCTCTCCTTATAAAGTTATATTATTTCTTTAACGGACTTTCACGATAAATAATATCTTTTCTTCCAGGTCCGTTACTTACCATTGTAATTGGGTAACCGATTTCTCCCTCAACAAACTCAATATACTTTCTGCAGTTTTCCGGAAGATCTTCGTAGTTCTTAATTCCACGAATGTCTTCTTTCCAGCCCGGAAGTACTTTCAATACCGGTTTTGCAATTTCAAGCTGGCTTGTCTGTGGGAATTCTTTGGTAATTTCTCCGTTCACATCATAGCCCACGCATACCGGAATTTCATCCAAATATCCAAGTACATCCAATACGGTAAAAGCAACATCGGTTGCACCCTGAAGTCTGCATCCGTATTTGGAAGCAACACAGTCAAACCATCCCATTCTTCTTGGACGACCTGTGGTTGCACCATATTCACCGCCATCTCCACCACGACGACGAAGTTCATCTGCTTCATCTCCAAAAATTTCGCTGACAAAAGCACCTGCTCCAACTGCTGAGGAGTATGCCTTACATACAGCTACAATCTGTTTGATTTCATATGGTGGAATACCTGCTCCGATGGCACCGTATCCTGCCAAAGTGGAGGAAGAAGTAACCATTGGATAAATACCGTGATCCGGATCCTTCAAGGTTCCAAGCTGTCCTTCCAAAAGAATTGTTTTATTTTCTTTTAACGCCTCATGAAGTAATACGGTTGTATCCTTTACATAAGGTGCAATCATTTCTTTGTATTCTTTTAATTCTTTCATAATATCATCTACCTTGATTGCAGGTTTATGATATAAATTTTCAATTACAACATTCTTGCGTACAAGAATATTTTCCACACGCTCTCTTAATCGTTCTTCGCTGGCAAAAAGTTCTCCTACCTGAATACCGATTTTTGCATATTTATCTGAATAAAAAGGAGCAATTCCGGATTTGGTGGAACCAAAAGATTTTCCGGCCAAACGCTCTTCTTCGTATACATCAAATGCCACATGATAGCTCATTACCATCTGCGCTCTGTCAGATACAAAAATCTTTGGAGTTGGAACTCCCTGATCCACAATGGACTTGATCTCCTTCATAAGAATTGGAATATTAAGTGCAACACCGTTTCCAATAATATTTACCACATTCTGATTAAAAACTCCGGATGGTAATGTATGAAGTGCAAATTTTCCGTAGTCATTAACGATGGTATGACCTGCATTTGCTCCTCCCTGGAAACGGATGACGATGTCCGCATCTGTTGCCATCATATCTGTAATCTTACCTTTTCCTTCGTCGCCCCAGTTGGCGCCTACCACTGCTTTTACCATTTGTATCCTCCTTATAATTTACCTTAAGTAAAACACTGTCTTTTTTTATTATAACCTTATGTTCAATATAAATAAAGTCGATATTATTTATATTAGGCATAAGTCTAACTTATGTCATTCTTCTTTACCATTTGATCAAGAAGCCGTTTTGCGGCCAAGGACATGATTTGCCGTTCGTCATATATAATGGCAAACTCCCTTGGCTGAATGGTTTCCGGGAATGCTATTTCAAAAAGTTCGCCCTTTTTCAGCTCTTCTTTGGCAAATTCTTTTACCACACCGGCAATTCCAAAGCCTCTTTTTGCAAAAGAAACCAGCATGTCCGAGGTGGCCAGCTTAAATTCCGGTTTCAAAATCACTCCATGTTTCAAAAGATACTCATCCACATAGGTTTTACTGGAGGTCTCCCCATCCAGACAGATATAGGAATACTCCTCCAAAACACCGTAGTCCTGCACCCCCTGTGACAATTCCCGGTATTTTTTACCAACCACAAAAATATCCTGAATGGTTTTTACCTTGATTACTTTAATGTGCTTTCCCACATTTACCGGGGTACTTACCACGCCAAAATCAATTAAGCCCTGTTCCAGATTTTGAACGGTCTTTGGGGTTGGCGCATTGGTGACGGACACCTTAATCTGTGGATAACTCTCGCAAAAGACTTCCAGATAAGGCAAAATAAAGAAACGAAGCGTCATATCGCTGGCTCCGATTCGAATATTTCCGCCGGTTAAATTCTTCAACGCCTCATACTGTCGCACACCGTTTTCAATCTGTTTCATGCCTGCAGCCACGTGAAAATAAAGGCTTTTACCCTCTTCTGTCAGAGTTACCCCCTTGGAATTACGGATAAAAACTTCACCGCCAAGAGCTTCTTCAAAATTCTTCAATCCCTGGCTCACCGCCGGTTGTGAAATATGAAGTTCTTTTGCGGCTGCGGTAATGCTTCCCATTTTCGCCACATAATAAAAGATTTTGAAATACTCCATATTAATGTTCATACAACTACCTCAATACAAAAAATGTCAACTGCGCCCTGGCAATCAAGGTCATGGAATCATCGGTAATGTCCACATTTATGACGTGAATGGTTTTGCCTGCTTTTATGGTGGTTGCCTCTGCATGTAAGTACGTGGTTTTGCTCATCATGGCAGGGGACAGATACTGAATGTTACTGTCAAGGGTAACCACCTTGATTTCATTGGCCAAAACCGCCATTCCGGCGGTAATGTCCGCCATGGAAAAAAGAATCCCGCCATGAACGCTTCCCACCGGATTCACCATTTCCTTTCTGATTTTCAGACTGGACTTGGCCCATCCCGGATCCATCATGGAAAAATTCAACCCCAAATAATCGGTAAAAGGGTCTCTTTCCTTATTTTCTGCTACAATATCCTGATTGTCTATCATCATTTTAAACTCCCTAAAAAAGACGCAAAAAGAGGTATCTTCTTGCGTCTTTGTACTTATTAAACTTCAATTTTCTTAGAGCATGCAATGGCCAGTGCACCCGGTCCAATATGACAAGACACACTTAAAGAAAGAGGATCCATAATAATTTGCGCACCCGGAAATGCCTCCTCAACTTCCTTTCTCCATTCATCAGCCACCTCTTTCGTACAGGTATAAGCCAATGCTAAATGCATATTCTTTCCCTCCGGATCATGAAAACGATTTTCATAGTCCTTCTTCATTTGCTTAATCATGGTGGACTTGGCACTTTTCACTGTTCTTGCAATGGAAAATGCATCCAGCTTTTCTCCAAGAATGGCCAGCACCGGTTTGATCTTCAAAACAGAACCGATGGCTGCTGCTGCAGGTGTTACACGACCACCCTTTTTCAAATAGTACATGGTATCCACCATAATATAAATGGTGCTTTCGTCCTTTTCTTTTTCAAGAATTTCACGAATCTCCCTAGCACTGTATCCTTTCTCTGCCAGTTCCATGGCATCCAGCACCGACTGTTTCTGGGTTACGGAAATTCTGTGATTGTCCACAACCTCCACCTTACCGTCAAAGTCTAAGGACATCATCTTGGCAGCGCCACAGCTTCCGCTCAGTCCGCTGGACATTGGAATATAAAGCACTTCCTTATATTCTTCAAGTAACTTGTTCCAGGTATCCAGAGTATCTCCCATGGATGGCATGGACGTTGAAATATCCTCTCCTTCTTCCAACATGGAATAAAACTCTTCCTGTGTCAAATTAATATCTTCATAATAGGTTTCACCCTTTATCATAAACGGCATCGGCAAAACGGTAATCCCAAGCTCTTTGGCTTCAGACTGCACAATTCCACTATTGCTATCTGTCATGATTGCTACGTTTTTCACTAATACTCCTCCGAATCAATAACTTCAAACTCATTTCTTCAAAAAATCATACGTTTCATTCTACCATGTTTCATTTAAAAAAACAATCATGCAAGTTTCCTAGTCTAATTCGAATGCGCCGGTATATAATTGGTAATATTTTCCATGCTGGGCCAACAAATCCCTATGGTCTCCTCTCTCTACCACAACACCGTTTTCCAAAAGCAAAATAGCCTTAGAGTTTCTTACCGTGGATAAACGATGGGCAATGACAAACACCGTTCTACCCTCCATCAGCTTATCCATACCTTCCTGCACAATACTTTCTGTTCTGGTATCAATACTGGAAGTTGCCTCGTCCAAAATCAGCACCGGAGGATTGGCCACTGCGGCTCTTGCAATGGAAAGAAGCTGTCTCTGTCCCTGAGAAAGCATGCCACCATCGCCGGTAATCACCGTATCGTACCCGTCTTCCAGGTGAGTGATAAAATGATGGGCATTGGCCAGTTTTGCCGCCGCAATCACTTCTTCATCTGTTGCGTTCAGATTTCCGTAGCGAATATTTTCTTTAATTGTGCCGGTAAAAAGGTGGGTATCCTGTAAAACAATTCCGAGGGAATGTCTTAAGGAGCTCTTTTGAATATCCCTTACGTCAATACCATCGTATAAAATCTGACCTTCGTTAATATCATAAAAACGGTTAATCAGGTTGGTAATGGTGGTTTTACCCGCACCGGTATGGCCTACAAAGGCAATCTTTTGGCCCGGTTTTGCGTAGAGACTTAAGTCCTTTAATACCACTTTTTCCTTGTTGTAGCCAAAGGTAACATCTTTAAAGTCTACCCTGCCCTTTAATTCTACAAAGTCAAAAGTGCCATCTTCTTTTGGCACCTTAAATGCCCATCTTCCGGTTCTTTCAACGCATTCCAAAAGCTGTCCGTTCTCTTCTTTTACACGAACAATGGTGACTTTTCCATCATCCACCTCAGGTGTTTCGTCAATGAGACGAAATACTCTGTCTCCACCGGCAAGCGCCATAACCACGCCGCTGATCTGCTGGGATACCTGGGTAATCGGATTGGTTAAATTCTTTGTATATTGTAAAAATGCAATTAACACACCCAGAGAAATAGGAAGTATTCCCTTAATAATCAAAGCTGCTCCAACCACAGCAATGAAGAAATAAAGGAAGTTACTCATCTGAGCCATAATCGGCATTAAAATATTGGCGAAAATTCCCGCTTTTGATGCATTGTCGCGAAGCTCATCGTTTAAAACTTCAAATTCAGCCTTGCTTTGTTCCTCGTGATTAAATACCTTCACCACTTTCTGTCCGCCAAGCATCTCTTCAATATATCCGTTCACCTTACCTACGGATTTCTGCTGTGCCACATAGTATCTTGCACTTTTTCCGCCTAAAAACTTACCTGCATAAACGATAAAAAGTAAAAAGGCAATGACCACAAGACTCAGTTGCCAGCTCAATCGGATCATGGAACCAAATACCACCACAATGGTAAGGACGGAGGAGGTTACCTGAGGCAATCCCTGAGAAATCATCTGTCGCAACGTATCCGTATCGTTGGTATAACAGCTCATAATATCTCCATGGGCGTTGGTATCAAAATAAGAAAGAGGCAATGACTGCATCTTTTTCATCATTTCTGTTCGAATGGTATAAATGGTCCCCTGGGTTACATTGATCATTAATCTTGCCTGCACCCACTGACAAAGTGCCATTACACCATAGGCTGCACCCATCATGGCACACACCTGATAAAGTCTGGTAAAATCCGGATGGGCCGCACCGATTTGCGGCATAATTCCTTCATCAATCAAATTTTGTAAAAGACCTGTTCCAATGGCGGAACATGCGGCTGTGAGAATAATACAAAGTACCACAACCACAAACTGTATTTTATAAACTCCAACAATGTACTTTAACAGACGTAAAAATACACTTTTCATACGTCCTTTTTCCATTTTCGGAGGAGGTCCCATTGGTCTACGCGGCATCGTCATCTCCTCCCTTCATCTGAGAATCATATACTTCTTTGTATATCTTATTTCCCGCATACAATTCTTCGTGGGTTCCCACGCCGGCAATCTTGCCTTCGTCAAGAACCACAATCTTGTCTGCATCCTGTACCGATGAAATTCGCTGAGCAATAATCAGCTTTGTGGTATTAGGAATTTCATTGGCAAAAGCAGATCGAATCATTGCATCGGTTTTCATATCCACTGCACTGGTGGAATCGTCCAAAATAAGAATCTTCGGCTTTTTCAGCAAAGCTCTTGCAATACAAAGTCTCTGCTTCTGACCGCCGGATACATTAGTTCCACCCTGCTCGATTTTACTTTCGTAGCCCAACTCAAATCCATCAATAAATTCATCTGCTCTGGCAAGTTCACAGGCATGACGAATTTCTTCCTCTGTGGCGTTTGCGTCTCCCCAGCGCATGTTGCTGTTGATGGTACCGGAAAACAGTTCGTTTTTCTGAAGCACCATGGATACCTGATCACGAAGGGCTGTTAAGTCCAACTCTCGAACATCCACACCGCCCACATAAACAGCGCCGTGACTTACGTCATAAAGTCTTGGAATCAGCTGCACCAGGGTGGATTTACTGCTTCCTGTTCCACCTAAAATACCAACGGTTTCACCGGATGCAATTTCAAGGTTAATATGTTCCAAAACGTCTTTATCGTCTCCACCCTTATATGCAAAACTTACGTCTTCAAAACGAATGGATCCGTCTTTGATTTCTTTTATAGGATTCTCACAATTTTCAATTGTGGTTTTTTCATCTAAAACTTCAACAATACGCTCTGCAGATGCCATGGACATTACCACCATAACAAGTATCATGGAGATCATGATAAGGCTCATCATAACCTGCAAAGCATAGGTAAATAACGTAGTTAAATTACCGATTTCCATTTCTCCGTTTACGATAAAATGGCCACCCAAAAGGCTATCGATAATAATCACACCAAATACAATAACAGTCATCAGCGGCATTGGAAGAATTACAATCTTCTCCGCAGATTTGGAAAAGTCCATTAACTTCTCTGCCACCTTGTTAAATTTTTCAATTTCCCGATCTTCCCTTACGTACGCTTTTACCGTACGAATATTCAACAAATTTTCCTGTACGTCATTGTTCAAATGATCGTACTCTTTAAACATTTTCTTAAAATACACATGGGCGTTTTTTATAACAAAAAACATTACCAAAGCCATAATCGGAATGGCAATTAAAAATACGCTTCCAAGTCTTGGCTCCAAAACAAAGCTCATTACCAGAGCAAAGATCATCATTAACGGTGCTCTTACAAGGCTTCGAATCACCATCTGGAAGGAGTTTTGAATACTGTTCACATCTGTAGTCAATCTGGTAATCAGACTGGAAGATGAAAACTTATCAATGTTTTCAAAGGAAAATGTCTGAACCCTTGCAAATAATGCCCTTCTCAAATTTCTGGCCAGTCCCGTAGAGGCGATTGCCGCATGTGTTCCCGACATGGTTCCGCAAAAAAGGCCGATCAATACCATGACCAGCATCATAACTCCCATTTTAATTACGTAATCATAATCTCCCTTTTGTATTCCGTTGTTAATAAGAAAAGCCATAAGATACGGAATAAACACATCCATGGCCACTTCGCCAATCATGAACACCGGAGAAAGTATCATATTTTTCTTATACTCTCCAATGTGTCCCATTAATTTTTTAACCATTCAATTCCTCCTAAAAAAAAGGGACCGGAGAAGCAAAATTGCATTCTCTCCGGTCGACTTTATTATTCAGTTACATCATGCCCATTCCAGGATTTCCAACAGGCATTGCAGGTGCATCTTCTTTAATGTCTGCAACTACAGACTCTGTTGTTAAAACAGTGGAAGAAACACTTGTTGCATTCTGAAGTGCGGTTCTTGTTACCTTAACAGGATCAAGAATTCCGGCTTTTACCATGTCCACATACTCTTCATGAAGAGCATCAAAACCTACACCCGGTTCAGATTCTTTTACCTTATTGATGATAACAGCGCCTTCAAGACCTGCATTGTTTGCAATGTAGAACAATGGAGCTTCCAAAGCTTTTAATACCACTCTTGCTCCGGTTCTTTCATCGCCGTCCAAAGTAGCGATTAATTTTTCAACTTCTTTTGCTGCGTGTACATAAGCGGAACCACCACCGGAGATAATTCCCTCTTCCACTGCAGCTCTTGTTGCGTTTAATGCATCCTCCATACGAAGTTTGCTTTCTTTCATTTCTGTTTCAGTTGCTGCGCCAACACGAATAACTGCAACACCGCCTGCCAATTTTGCAAGTCTTTCCTGAAGTTTTTCTTTATCGAATTCAGATGTGGTTTCAGCAAGCTGTGCACGAATCTGTGAAACTCTTGCTTCAATGTCAGCCTTTGTTCCTTCTCCATCAACAATCACGGTAGATTCTTTCTGAACCTTTACAGATTTTGCTCTACCAAGCATATCGATGGTTGTTTCTTTTAATTCATATCCAAGGTCATCTGTGATTACGGTACCACCGGTAAGAACGGCAATATCCTGAAGCATTTCTTTTCTTCTGTCACCGTATCCCGGAGCTTTTACCGCTACCACATTAAATGTTCCACGTAATTTATTTAAGATTAAGGTTGTAAGTGCTTCACCTTCCACATCCTCTGCAATAATAAGAAGTTTGGATCCGCTCTGAACAATCTGCTCAAGAATTGGAAGAATGTCCTGAATATTGCTGATTTTCTTATCTGTAATAAGGATGTATGGATTGTCAAGAACCGCTTCCATCTTATCCATATCAGTTGCCATGTATGCGGAAATGTATCCACGATCAAACTGCATTCCTTCCACAAGATCTAACTCTGTTTTCATGGTCTTGGACTCTTCGATTGTAATAACACCATCATTACCAACCTTTTCCATAGCATCTGCAACCATGTTACCTACTTCTTCATCTCCTGCAGAAATGGAAGCAACCTGCGCAATGTTGGCTTTTCCGTTTACACGGGAGCTCATTTTCTTTAAGCTTTCCACTGCTGTATCTGTGGCTTTCTTCATTCCGCGACGAAGGATGATTGGGTTGGCACCTGCCTCTAAGTTTCTCATTCCCTCTTTGATCATTGCCTGTGCAAGAACGGTTGCTGTGGTAGTTCCGTCTCCTGCCACATCATTGGTTTTTGTAGCAACTTCGCGAACTAACTGTGCACCCATGTTTTCAAATGCATCTTCCAGCTCCACATCCTTTGCAATGGTAACACCATCATTGGTAATTAACGGTGTTCCGTAAGATTTTGCCAAAACAACGTTTCTTCCCTTTGGTCCGATGGTAACTCTAACTGTATTTGCTAATTTATCAATTCCTGCTTCCAATGCCTTTCTGGCATCTGTTCCGTATTTAATATCTTTTGCCATAATGTATTAAGCCTCCTAACTTATTTCAAAATTGCTAAAATGTCATTCTGTTTTACAACGATATATGGCTCTTTTTCCACAACCACATCGGTTCCTGAGTATTTAGAGAAAATAACCTTATCTCCAACGCTCACTTCCATTTTAACTTCTTTTCCGTCTATAATTCCTCCAGGACCTACTGCAATTACTTCTGCCTGCTGAGGTTTTTCTTTATTCTGTCCCGGAAGTACAATTCCGGATGCAGTTGTTTCTTCTTCTACTAACTGTTTTAATACGACTTTGTCTCCTAATGGTACTAATTTCATACGACGTTCCTCCTGTCTTCAATCTCCCTTTAGTATTAGCACTCACTTCGATTGAGTGCTAACCGATAGTCTTATCATAGTAATTTCATAGTGTATATGCAACCGAATATATATCGGTTCAACCGCATAAAAACGAGTATTTACTCTTAAATACTCGTTTTTTCTCTCATTTTCTTATATTAAAACTTTTCCATGGTCTAAAAAACTAGACTTTTTTCCATTTTACAAGCAATATTACCGCCACAATGCATGCAATACAACCACTGATTGCCTGAGTCGTTACGGTGGCTGCAAAATAGCGATGTAAATGATACCAGTCAAACAATAACACAACCACATTGGCCGCCGCATGTCCGATAATACAGGTGTATAACTGGCCTGTTTTATCGTAAATATAGGCAAAAGCCACACCCAGTATACCTGCATACAAAAACTGTGGTAGATTGTAATGGAACAATCCGAAAATTGCAGCGGATAAGCCAATGGCCACCCATTTATTCAGCACAATTTTAAAATTACCAAATACAATTCCCCGGTATACCACCTCTTCCAAAATCGGTGCGATTACACCTACTGCAATCAAACGCCAGATTCTCGGTCCTTTGTTAAAATCGCTGGTAACCTGTCCAAATCCAACCGAAATCTCCTTAATGTTTAAAAGATCAATCAGATAGTTTAGTCCAATTGCCAAAAGTGCACAAACACCTACAATAATCAGTAAATCCGTCAAAAGATGATTCAACTTTCCCCGCTTTGTGGCCACCTTTGCATAAAAGGAATACATGGGTAAAATACAAATTACCATGGATGCAGCATTCAAAAGCATAGGTGAATACTCCTCAATGGGGGTAAACTGACGTAACAATGTTCCTATTATGGATATGAGAACCGTATATAAAATCACCGGATATATGCCTTCCCATACGTGTCTCGCCATTTTTGTCATAGTTCTTCCTGCCTTACATTTTAGTAAGTATGATTACTTCACAGACGCTATAATCGCCTTGGTTTCTTCCAATACTTCCGCGTACAATTCTAACAGTTCGTTGACATGTTCGTCAACAAAAGAAAGGCGATCTTCTTTTACCGCAAATTCATGCTCCTTTGCCATGGCGGATAAATCCATACAGCAGACACCGGCCATTGCACTTTTTAATCCATGAACCTCGATCTCATAATTGGTATAATCTTTTTCCTTCTGAAGTTTCTCGATCAAAGGAAGCTTTTCCGCTCCTTCTTCCAAAACAGTTTCCAGAATGTCGTAGTATATTTCCTCCATTCCTCCCACTGCTTCAATTCCTTCTTTTACATTGTAATGTTTCCATTGTTCCATCTTGCTCATCTCCTCCCGATTGTCACACTCGCTGCTTTGATTTGCAGGTAACTGCAGTTCTTTTGGCAGCCACTTACGAAGCACCTCATCCAGCTGCTGCAGTTCCAACGGTTTTGAAAGGTAATCGTCCATACCGTTTGCCAAAAACATTTTCTCAACGCCCATAATGGCATTGGCTGTCAATACCACAATCACACTTTTCTTTTCTTTCTCTTTTTCATCATTTCGGATCACACCGGCAGTTTCCACGCCGTCCATCTTTGGCATCATATGATCCATAAAAATAATATCAAATTCCTTGCCTTCTTCCAGAAGCTTTATACACTCCATTCCGCTTGTGGCAAAAGATGTCTGGATTTGATACAAGGACAGCATACTTCCTGCCACCTTGAGATTCACCGCATTGTCATCCACCACCAGAACCTTGGCCTCCGGTGCCACAAAGGCTTCCCGTACCACTTTTTCTTCCCGCACAGTTTCCTTACGCTCTAATTTTGCCACCACGCCGGAAATGGTAAATGGCCTTGTTATGGTAATGATGGAATGATCCAACTGCTTGGCCATTTCAAACATACGCACCATAGCCACAAACTGTACCATTGGATAATCGTCCTTCACCCGAAGCACTTCCTCATGACACTGGTTGTAGTTATAGAACAAAAATGTCTTTTTTTCATCCAAATAAACCCGTAACCGTGTCACATCACGCAGCTTGGTTACCCGAACTCCCAGCTCATTGCAAATATTGATCAGGCATTCTAAATAATACTTATTCGGCTCGCATATAACCACATGATACTCTTCCGGATGTTCTAACTGTACCCAAGGGGTTTCTTCTTCAATGCCCTGCATAATTTCAATGGTAACGGTGGTTCCTTTTCCGTATTCACTTTCGATTTCAATGCCGCCGTCCATGGATTGGCAAAGCTGTTTTGTAATTGCAAGGCCCAGTCCCGTGCCCTCAATATTTTTATTCCGTTTGGTATCTGCCTGAGAAAAAGCCACAAACAGATTCTTTATATCTTCTTTTGGAATACCCTTTCCGGTATCTTCCACAATAATTTTTAATTTGATTTTGTCAGCATCCCTTGCTTCACCCATAACAGAAAGTCGAATGCGGCCACGCCTGGTATGTTTTACCGAATTGCTCAGCACATTAATTAAAATCTGCTTTACACGGCCCTCATCACCGTATAATTTTGCCGGTAATTTTGGATCTGCCTCCACCACAAAAGAAACGGAGGTTTCTTTCAGTCTGGTTTCGATAATATTGGAAACATCCTGAATCAAAGAATCCACCATATAAGGCTCCGGTAAGATTTCCATTTTACCTGCATCGATTTTACTGAAATCCAGGATATCGTTGATAATTCCCACCAGGGACTTGGATGCATTGTGAATGGTATTGATATACTCTTTGGTACTATCCTTCATGTCTTCCATCAGCAGCAATTCACTCATTCCCACAATGGCATTCATCGGCGTTCTGATTTCGTGACTCATGTTCGCCAAAAACGTGGTTTTGCTTCTGCTGGCAGACAAGGCTTCCCTTGTGGTTTTTTCCAGTTCTTTTCGGGATTTATATGCACTCGCAGCCATAAGATATAACACAAGAATGGCCAGAAATGTAATAAAAATGCCAAGATAAAAAATAGATAAGGCAGTACTTGGACACCAGCTTGCATCCTGATACACCATAACTCCTGATATAATAAAGAACACAATAGAAATAAAAAATTGCACCCTTAAGGCAATAACCTCAAAGAGCATGGAAGTCATAACAAAAAAGGTTAAAATGGTCAACGGAAACAACGAAAAGGAATGTACCATAATTGGCATGTACACAATAAAGGCACTTGCCACAACCACAAAAATAATCTGTTCCACCAACGTTGGCACGTACTTTCCAAAGAAACAAAGCATTATCACCGGAACATAAAAACAAAGGGCACAGATCAAGGTGTCCTTCCAGAATTTTCCGGAGAACTTCCAATCAACGAACCCTATATGTAACAGTATTCCAAATAAATATTCTATCAGCCATAGCTGCTCCACTCTTTTTCTGGATAATTGCATAATCTCTTCCCCAATGTGTTTGATTAAAATTCTATTGGAGAATTATAGCACGATTCTTTTTCTACTTCGTGTTTTTTAATGATTGTTCAAAAAACTTTCAGACTTGGGACTTTGCAATTCTTCGTACATTTCCAGCATGGATTTATGCGTAATCGGATGTACGTAATACGGTGCGATTTCGCACATTGGCTTTAATACAAACTCCCTGTTTTTCATATCCACATGAGGAATCAAAAGATCCCTGGACTGGTAAATTTCATGATCGTAAAAAATAATATCCAGATCCAAAGTTCTAGGTCCCCAGTGTACCTCTCTCTTTCTGTCTGCCAAATCTTCAATATGATGTAATACCAATAACAATTCTTCCGGCATCATTAAGGTATCCACTTCCATGCAGGCATTTAAAAAGTCTTCCTGCTCCACCCCGCCGTAAGGTTTACTTACCATAAAATTGGATACTGCCACTACTTTGCAGCCCTGAATTCCGCTTAATTCATCTATGGCATTTTTCAAATAGGCTGCCCTGTTTCCCATGTTGGACCCTAAGGCAATATAGGCTTTGTGCCATTGTCTTGTAATGGAAACCGATACGGTATCAAGAGGCAAACCAATGGGAGCCCATGGTTTACTTACCGTCATATCAATCCTTTTAATGACATCATTCGTCATTAAAAGATGGGCGGTTAAATGCTCCGCTGCCGCCTCAATCAGCTGATAGGTATTTTTCTGAAAGAAGCTGGTGATTTCTTTACATATCTGTGCATAATTTACGCTTTTACTCAAATCGTCCTCAAGTCCTGCTTCTCTTGTATCCAAATACAATCTGGCAGATATTCCGAATTTTTGTCCAAGGGAATTCTCCTCCTTCAGCACACCGTGATGTCCAAATACCACAAGGTTATTTATATCAATATAGTCATTGTGTTCCATCTTAAGCTTCTTCCTTCCTGCCCTTTAAAATGGCTTCCATCATATCAATGGCCCGTTTGTTTTCTATTACATCATGAACCCTTACAAACTCACATCCTGCCATTACACCCACACAGGTGGTTGCTATGGTTCCTTCCAATCGATGTTCCTTATCTTCATCCAAAGTAATTCCAATCACCGACTTATTTGAAGTTGCCAAAAGTACCGGATACCCAAGTTCTTTTAATCTATGCACTTCACGGATTACTTCCAGATTCTGCTCATAGCTTTTGGCAAACCCCACGCCCGGGTCCAGTATGATATTTTCTTTCTTTACACCGGCCTCTAATGCAATGCGGATGGACTCCTGCAAGTCCTTTAACACATCTTCCATAAAGTTTTGGTATTCAGCATTTTCTCTGTTGTGCATGATTACCACCGGCACCTGATATTTTGCCGCCACCTGTGCCATGTTGGAATCTTTTTTCAATCCCCACACGTCATTGATAATGTCTGCACCGGCAAGAATGGCTTCTTCTGCGGTTTTTGCATGATAGGTGTCCACAGATACCAAAATATCATAGGTTTCTTTAATGGCTTTGATTACCGGAACCACCCTTTGAATTTCCTCCTCAACGGTGATTTTTACATATCCCGGTCTTGTGGATTCTCCACCCACATCTATAATTACCGCGCCCTCTTTGATCATTTCTCCGGCTCGTTTTACCGCATTTTCAAGGGTATTGTACTTGCCTCCGTCAAAAAAAGAATCCGGGGTTACGTTTAAAATGCCCATAATTTCTGTCTTTTTGGTTCCCAATTCTCTGTCTTTGATCTTCATGTCTACCATTGCACCTCCATGGTTCTTTTCTCCATCGGCCAGTTACATGTTCCGGCCGCTTTACAGGCAAAACAGTTTCTTGCCCTTTTATCCGCAAACCAGAAAAAGTTGTCCCTGGTAATTCCTTCCTTTGGCATAGGCGCATGTCCATGCTGGGCCACTTTTTCCAGAATAAGTTCTTGTTTTTCTTTTGGATAGTCAATTTGCGCTAAAAGTTCCTTTGCCAGGGTAACACCGCATTGCTTATGAGATACACCGGTAATGTACTCCTTCGCCCGTCCGATATCATGCAATAACCCGCAAAGGTACAAAAATTCCTTATCGTAGCCAAATCCTTTTTCCAAATTTATAATGTAGGCAATCCGTGCCACATCCAATAAATGGTTAAATCCATGATGACAGTAGATTCTGCTCTTTTCCATTTCATGAATTTCTCCCATGGTTTTCATATAAGTTTCATTACTAATCAGTCTGTTCACATATTCCATTGACATAAGCCTTCACTTCTCCAAGATAGGACAATGATCCAAAAGCCAATACCATGTGATTAGCCCCCTTACATTTTTTCATTGCAAGGTCCACTGCTTCTTCACAGGAATCACATGCTGTTACCTCTTGTAAATAGTCATTGGCCACCGTCTTTAATTGTGTTGCATTCATTCCACGCGCACTTTTTGGTGTTACGCAAAAAGCGTCCTCTCCAAGGGGTAGCACTCTTGAGAAAATCCCATGATAATCCTTATCCTTTAAGACCCCAATTACAAAATGAATATGATATCCCTCAAACAGATTTTTCAAGGTTTTGGAAAGCTCTTTTGCAGCCCCCGGATTGTGACATCCGTCAATGATGCACAGCGGTTTTCTGCAAATGCACTCAAATCGGCCGCTCCATACGGTGTGTCTCCACGCCTCTTTGATCTTATCTATATGCTCATCCAAGGACAGTTCTCCTGTTTTTTGAAGCACTTTTAGCGTGGTCATTGCCACTGCAAAATTTTCTCTCTGAAAACTGCCTGTCATATGCAGGGTAAAATCTCCATATTCTTTGTCATTTAAGGTCAAACTTTCAAGTGTCATCCCTTTAATAGGATAGTCCAGGCTGTCTGCAAAGTAAAGCAAATCTTTGCCCTTTCCGTGGTTTTTTATCACCTGATTTACAGACCTTTCCTGCTTTAGAGCAACACAAGGACACCCCTCTTTTATAATGCCGGCTTTCTTGGCTGCAATTTCTTCGATGGTATCCCCCAAAAACTGCATATGATCCATACTGATGGATGTAATCACGCTGATAAGAGGTTCTTTGATTACATTGGTGGCATCGCTTTCACCACCCATACCAACTTCCATAAGTGTATAATCACATTGTTTCTCCTTAAAGTATAAAAAAGCCGCCGCCGTTTCCACTTCAAATTCGGTGGGATGGTGATACCCTTTTAAAACCATGCAGTCACAGGCTTCTTTTACCTCGGTCATAATTCTTGCAAGCTCAGCTTTTTCAATTGGCTTATTTTGCACCTTTATGATTTCTTCGTCATAAAACACAGCAGGGGAAGTATATCTTCCCACCTTGTAGCCCATGGCCATAAGCGCCTGCTCCAACAAGGTACCGGTAGATCCCTTCCCGTTCGTTCCTGCAATATGTATTATTTTTCCGTAGTCCTGCGGATTACCCAAGATTTCACACAACCTTGTAATGGTTTCCATGCCAAGGACAGATCCCAAAGAGGCCGTCTTTTCAAGAAACCTTCTCAGTTCATTTTCCGTCATCATCTTTTGGTTCCTTTACCGTCTCTCTTTGCCATATGTAAGCGATGAAAAGCCACCTTTTCACCACCACGTTCCACAAACAATTCATCCCCTTCTGTCAGGATAAAAATGTTTCTCAATTTATCGGTTTTTCCAAGTTTCATTCCTCGGACCCCAATGGCCGCCTTCTTCTTCTCCGGAACCTCTGAAATCTGGAAGCGCAACCTGTAGCCTGCTTCACTTTCCATAACAATATTTTCCATTCCGGTGACAAGGGCCACCTTCATCAGAGTCTGATTTTCGTTCAGCTTTGTGGCTGCGGTGGTACGTTTTGCCACATCAAATTCCGATCCTTTTACCAACTTTAACATACCGTCGGAGGATCCCATAAATACCATACTGTTTCTCAGTTCCATCATGGAATTTACGTATACGATTTCTTCTTTTGCACTGCTGAAATTACTGATATTATCCACCGGTTTTCCTTTGTCACGGAATCTTCCGAAAGGAACATCCATCACTTTGATGGTATGTAACTGTCCCTGCTTTGTAAAAATACAAATCTTTCCGGTGTTCATACAATGAATTACGTACTTGTTTTCCGTCTGGGCCGCTTCCATGTTTCGTTCATAGGTGTTTAAATCTACCGTCTTAACATAGCCAAAACGATCCATTAAGAACACCACCTCTTGCTCCTGCACCTTCTGTTCTTCAATTACAATTTCTTTTGCATTCTCAATTAAGGTGCGACGATTCCTGCCGTAGGCTTTTTTAATTTCATCCAGTTCATTGATGAGAACCTTGGCCATAGCCATACGACTTCCCAAAATTGTTTCGTATTCACTGATTTTCTTTAAGGACTCTTCATGCTCCTTCATTAAAGCTTCAATCTCAAGTCCGATTAATTTATATAAACGCATCTCTAAAATAGCGGTTGCCTGTCTTTGTGTAAAACAAAGCTTGGCAGCCTGCTTTTTCGATGCCTGGCTTTTAAATTTAATGTTGTCTGTAACTCCTTCTGTTAAGCACAGTTTGGCTTCTGCCATGCTGTGACTTCCACGAAGAATTTCGATGATTAAGTCAATCACATCACAGGCCTTAATCAAACCTTCCTGGATTTCCTTTTTCTCAAGCTCTTTTTGAAGTAAGGTCTTGTATTTTCTTGTATGTACCTCATATTGGAAGTTTACATGGTGGCGAATAATTCCGTCCAGGCCAAGAGTCTCCGGTCTTCCGTCGCTTACCGCCAGCATATTCACACCAAAGGTATCTTCCAGTCTTGTTTTCTTGTAAAGCAAATTGGTAAGATATTCCGTATCCGCGCCCCTGCGAAGTTCAATTACAATACGAATTCCTTCTTTTGAGGACTGATTTGAAATATCCACAATGTCTGTGGTCTTTTTGGATTCCACAAGGGCATATACATCGTTTAAAAACTTTCCGATGTTGGCTCCAATCATGGTATAAGGAATTTCTGTGATTACAAGTTGTTCCTTTCCTCCCTTAAGCTTCTCCACTTCCACCTTGCCGCGAATCTTAATCTTTCCGCTTCCTGTCATGTAAATATCCAGCAAATCATCCTGATTCACCACAATACCACCGGTTGGGAAATCCGGTCCCTTGACATACTCCATCAATTCTTCCACAGAAATATCCGGATTCTTAATATAGGCTTTCACAGCGTCCACAGTTTCACCCAGATTGTGAGGTGGAATACTGGTGGCCATACCAACTGCAATACCTTCCGCACCGTTTACAAGAAGATTCGGTACTTTTACCGGTAGTACCACAGGTTCCTTCTCTGTCTCGTCAAAGTTGGGACGAAAATCCACCACGTCTTTGTCAAGATCTGCAAGAAATGCCTCCTGGGTAACCTTTTGCAGTCTGGCCTCGGTATAACGCATAGCCGCCTGACCGTCTCCTTCAATGGAGCCAAAATTACCGTGACCATCCACCAGTGGCAGTCCCTTCTTAAAATCCTGAGACATTACCACAAGAGAATCGTAAATGGAAGAATCTCCGTGAGGGTGATATTTACCCATGGTATCTCCCACAATACGGGCACACTTACGGTATGGCTTATCATATTTAATTCCCAGTTCGTACATATCGTACAAAACTCTTCGTTGTACCGGCTTCAATCCATCTCTTACATCCGGAAGGGCACGGTCCACAATAACGCTCATGGCGTAATCAATATAGGACTTTTGCATCAGTTCCGAATACTCTGTTCGAACAATCTGCTCTTCTACTTCTACCTGCTGTTTACTCATTACCTACCTCACTATATATCCAAATCTGCATCCTGTGCATTCTCGTAAATAAACTTCTTTCTTGGTACCACGTCATTTCCCATAAGCATCTGGGTAACATCGGAAGCCATTCTGGCATCTTCAATCTCCACCAGCTTCAAAACCCTTGTTTCCGGATTTAAAGTGGTTTCCCATAACTGCTGGGCATCCATTTCTCCAAGACCTTTGTAACGCTGCAAAGTGAACTTTTCACCGGTATGCTTCTTACGATAACGTTCCAGGGCCGCATCGTCGTAAAGATACTCTCCTTCTCCCTTGGACGGAATGGTTTTATAAAGAGGCGGCATTGCAATGTACACGTGTCCCTCTGAAATCAATTCCGGCATAAAACGATAAAACAAGGTTAAAAGCAATGTGGAAATATGCGCTCCGTCCACGTCCGCATCTGCCATGATAACAATCTTGTGGTAGCGCAATTTTTCAATGTCAAAATCGTTTCCGTATCCTTCGGAGAATCCACATCCAAAGGCATTGATCATGGTCTTGATTTCCGCATTGGCAAGCACCTTATCGATGGTAGCCTTCTCCACATTTAAAATCTTTCCTCGAATAGGTAAAATAGCCTGATACATACGGTTTCGCGCCGTCTTGGCACTTCCCCCCGCAGAATCTCCCTCCACAATGAAGATTTCGCACTTCTGCGCATCTTTACTTACACAATTGGCCAGCTTTCCGTTGGAGTCAAAGGAAAACTTGGTCTTGGTCAAAAGATTGGTCTTGGCCTTTTCTTCGGTCTTTCGGATCTTGGCTGCCTTTTCTACACAGCCAATTACATTCTTTAACACTTCCACATTTCGGTCAAAGAATAACTGTATCTCATCACCGGTAACCTTTGCTGCAACTCTGGATGCATCCTGGTTATCCAGCTTGGTCTTTGTCTGTCCTTCAAAACGAGGATCCGGATGTTTCATGGAAATAACCGCAGTCATACCGTTACGAACATCGGCTCCGGTAAAATTACTGTCCTTTTCCTTTAAGATTCCAAGTTCTCTGGCATAGTTATTGATTACCGTAGTAAACTGGGTCTTAAATCCGGTAATGTGTGCTCCACCTTCTGCGTTGTAAATATTGTTACAAAAGCCAAGCACCATCTCGCGAAATTCATTGGTATACTGAAATGCCACTTCCACTTCAATTCCCTCTGCCTCGCCGTTAAAATATACAACATCATGAACCGTTTCCACGTTCTTGTTCAACTCATGAACAAAACCTACAATTCCTTCCGGCTCATGGAAAATCACTTCTTCCTTCTGTTCGGTTCTCATATCCCTAAACACAATGGTAAGTCTTGGATTGAGATAGGCCGTTTCGTGAAGTCTGCTCTTTACATCCTCGGCCACGAATTTGGTTTTTTCAAAAATCTCACCATCCGGCAGAAAATTAATGGTTGTTCCCGTCTCTTTGGTCTTTCCGATCACCGGCAACAATCCGTTTTCCAAATCGATCACCGGATGTCCCTGCTCATAGCGGTCGTGATGAATCTTTCCATCCAATCGCACCTGCACATCCAGATAGGCTGACAGGGCATTTACAACGGAAGATCCCACACCGTGCAAACCACCGCTTGTCTTATATGCCGCATTGTCAAACTTTCCACCTGCGTGTAATGTGGTAAAAACAACACGCTCTGCAGACATTCCCATCTTATGCATTCCCACAGGAATACCACGTCCATCGTCTGCTACGGTACAAGAGCCGTCCGCCTCAAGAGTCACATAGATATGATTGCAATATCCTGCCAAATGCTCATCCACTGCATTATCCACAATTTCATAAATCAGATGATGAAGTCCTTTCCTGGAAACACTTCCAATATACATTCCAGGTCGCTTACGAACGGCCTCCAATCCTTCTAAAACTGTAATACTACTGGCATCGTATGCTGCTTTCTTTGCCATTTATCTTCCTCCTTTGGGCGAATTTTCCCACTTACATTTACTTAGAATAGCACAAGAATTTGTATTTTGTAAAGTCCTGCCCACCATATGTTCCATTTCCTATTTTTCACTTGACGTATCGAACGCATGTTTGTATAATAGTAACACACAAAACGAAAGGAGTCAATTATGCTAAGAACCAAGTCGTTTCATTATTACAACCCGGGTACCGCAGTTCCGGTTATTGCATCCTTTAACCCTTCCGGAGAAATACGTCCCCTCTACCTTCGTATGGATGGAACGGTGCTTCGTATACGCTCTTTTTGGGTTAAGAGTCACCATCTGAATGCCATGGAATTCAACTGTAAAGTAATAGACAATAATTATACCAAGAATATCCGGCTGATTTACTATATGTCTGAGGGTGTATGGATTTCACCGCCTTAAGTTCCATAAAAAGAACTGTTGCACGAAATAATTCGTGCAACAGCCCCTTTTAACTATTATTATGCTCTTTCAATTAACGAAGTTCCTGTCATTTCCTTTGGTTGTTCAAGTCCCATTACCTCAAGAAGTGTTGGTGCAATGTCAGCAAGACAACCGCCTTCACGAAGTTTTACATTTTCCTGATAGTTCACAAGAATGAACGGAACCGGATTGGTTGTATGCGCCGTATGCGGTTCCCCTGTCTCTGTATCTATCATCTTTTCCGCATTTCCGTGATCTGCACAGATGAACAATACTCCGCCGGTTTCTTTTACCGCATCTACCGCTTCTCCCACAAGCTGATCCACCCGTTCCACCGCTTTTACCGCAGCCGGAATCACACCGGTGTGACCAACCATATCAGGGTTTGCAAAGTTAATAATAATCACATCGTATTTTTCTGACTTAATTGCTTCCACAAGGTCCATTCCCACTTCCGGAGCACTCATTTCAGGCTTCAAATCATAAGTTGCCACATCCTTCGGGCTGTTTACCAAAAGTCTTGCCTCATCCACATTTGGTTCTTCCACTCCTCCGTTAAAGAAGAAGGTTACATGGGCATACTTCTCTGTTTCCGCAAGACGAAGCTGCTTTTTACCGCAAGCTGCCAGATATTCGCCAAAGGTATTGGCAATGCTTTCCTTTTCAAAAGCAATAATTTTATTTGGAATGGTTTCATCATAGTCCTTGAAACATACATAGGTAAGCGGCATGAACTCTCTTTCAAATCCGGTAAAATCGTTGTCGCAAAAAGCTCTTGTAATTTCTCTTGCTCGATCCGGTCTGAAATTAAAGAAAATCACAGAATCTTTTGATTTTACCAAAGATAACGGTGTGCCGTCTTCCTCTGTAATTACTGTTGGAAGTACAAATTCATCGGTAACATCCTTTGCGTAGGATTCTTCCATGGCCTTCACCGCAGAAGTTGCCATAACCCCTTTTCCTTTTACCAGGGAATCATAGGCAAGCTCAATACGATCCCAGTTGTTATCTCTGTCCATGGCATAATAGCGTCCTGAAATGGAGGCAATTTTACCGACGCCAAGTTCTGCCATTTTGTCTTCCAACTGTTCAATGTAATCCTTTCCGGAAGCCGGCGGTGTATCACGTCCGTCCAAAAAGGCATGTACATATACTCTGTCAAGACCTTCTCTTTTGGCCATTTCCAGCAATCCGTATAAGTGGGTAATGTGGCTGTGCACTCCGCCGTCAGATAATAGCCCCCACAGATGTAAATCACTTCCATTTTCCTTACAGTTGTTGATGGCCTGAATTAATTTTTCGTTTTTGAAAAAATCACCGTCCTGAATGGCCTTTGTAATTCTGGTAAGGTCCTGGTATATAATACGACCTGCTCCAATATTCATATGACCTACTTCTGAATTTCCCATCTGTCCATCCGGAAGTCCCACATAACTTCCGGAAGCATTTCCTTTTGCAAAAGGATACTGCTTCATTAAGGTATCCATAACCGGTGTGTTTGCCATGGCAATTGCATTTCCCTCTTTGCAATCATCTAATCCATATCCATCCAACACCATTAATACAACCGGTTTTTTATTCATATCAATCCCTCTTTCTGTCTTATATTATCAATTATTATAGTTATGGGCACTGTTCTCTGAATTTATCAAGTGCCCGTCGTTGTCAATCTTTGCTCCATTTGAAATTTTATTCATATGTTCATATGCTTTTTGTATGGATTTCTTACTTTTAAGCATACTGGTTTTATAATTTTTATAGTAACAAGGCAGAAAACTATAATCCACCGTCATGTCCTCGTGTATAACAATCTGCGCCAATCCCGTTGCCGGTGCATTGGGCTCATTCCAATCAAACCAAAAGTTTCCCAGGCTATAATAAATCGGTACTCCTTTATAATATTGTATCCCTTGTAAACAATGTGTGTGATTTCCAATAATCACATCGGCCCCGGCATCCACAAAGGTTCGTGCCAGTGCGCTCTGATCCCCGCCAAAATAAGAATTTCCTTCCGTTCCCCAGTGTACATAGACAATCACGTAATCGGCGTGTTCTCTTGCCTCTTGAATGACTTTCACGTATTTTTTCGGATGCAACGTCTTTAATACTCCGGGAGTTGTTTCTGTTGCCTCTTTTGTAAACTGCAGTGTTCGTTCAATCTGGGTCGCTGACGTAATGGCAATCTTCTTCCCATTTATGATAAAATAAGAAATTTTTGACGCTTCTTCCAGATTCTTTCCTGCACCCACATATGGGACCTTATAATCATCCAAAACCTTCATGGTTTCCAGGAGTCCCTCTTGGCCGTAATCGTAAGCATGGTTATTGGCCAATGACACAATATCCACTCCCAGTTCCTGTAACATTTCTGCCCTCTTTGGTTTTGCCTGAAAGGTGTAGGTTTTTCCCGCCAGAGGTGTACCGCCGGTTCCATAGGTAAACTCATTATTTAACATGAGAAGATCCGCATCCCGCATTTCTTTCACTAAATTCTCCGAAAAACAATCTTTGATGGATTTCTTCTTTTCATCCATATACTGAATGTTAGGCCATGACTGGTCAAAGTTTACATCGCCTGCAAAATCCATCACAACATCCGTACTGTTTTTTGAATTCATCACATACACATGGTCCAAATCCTCTGTATGTACGCCACAATCCGCACAATAATAAATCCAAAGTGTATGAAGGGTTTGTCCGGTTAAACGCCGATAAATCTGTGCGTCCTCCCCTTTTTTTAGCCCTTGCTCCAACTTTCGGTAGAGGGATTGACCATATTTGCTGTAAAACCACAAAAAGAAACTCTCATCCAGACTGTAATCATATGAATTTGCTTTATTAGAAGTATTCAGACAGCTTTCTGTCACCTGATCCAAATCCTTCATAATATGTCTTTTTACAGCATCAGAAGCTTCCCCGGATTTCTCCGTGGAAGCTTTTGATGATTTGTTTGCAATACCGGTCTCTTTTTCCTTGTCCCCGCAACCTGTCAGCAACAGTCCAAGTAAAACCAGTATCATACCTGTTCCTATAATTGACCGCTTCAATAATTGTCCTCTTTTTGTTTCTTACTTATAATTTACAATCTTGCCAAAATCTGCCTTTAAAGAAGCTCCGCCTACAAGACCACCGTCAATGTCTTCCATGGCAAATAATTCCGGTGCACTTGAAGCTGAAACACTTCCGCCATACTGGATTCGAATAGCCCCGGCTACCTCTTTATCATAAATATCTTCAATACAGCATCTGATTGCATGACATACTTCCTGTGCCTGTTCACTGGTTGCCACTTTTCCGGTTCCGATTGCCCAGATTGGTTCATAAGCAATCACTGCCTTTGCGGCATTTTCCGCAGATACGTTTAAGAATGCAATCTTAATCTGCTGACGAATGAAATCCAATGTGACTCCCTGCTCCCTCTGGGTTAAGGATTCTCCACAACAAATAATCGGAGTTAAATCATGCTCAAATGCCTTTAATACCTTTTTATTCACTGTTTCATCGGTTTCTGCAAAATATCCTCTTCTCTCAGAATGTCCGATAATCACATATTTCACCCCTGCATCAACCAACATGTTCGGTGAAATTTCTCCGGTATATGCTCCGCTTTCTTCAAAGTACATGTTCTCGGCACCGATGGAAATATTGCTTCCCTTTGCCGCTTCCATTGCAGGAATAATATCAATGGCAGGTACACAGAATACCACGTCCACCTCATCATTTTTTACCAATGGTTTTAATTCATTCACCAACGCAACTGCTTCACTTGGTGTTTTATTCATTTTCCAGTTTCCTGCAATTATCATTCTTCTTGACATATTCTATATTCTCCTTCACTATGAATTCAAGTTTCTATCTGCAATTGCTTCCACTCCCGGAAGTTTCTTTCCCTCCAAAAACTCCAGAGATGCTCCTCCACCTGTGGAAATATGTGTCATCTTATCTGCAAATCCAAGCTGGTTCACTGCTGCAGCAGAATCTCCTCCACCAATAATGGTAATGGCATCGGTATCTGCAAGTGCCTGTGCCATGGCGATGGTTCCCTTTGCAAAGGTTGGATTTTCAAATACACCCATCGGTCCGTTCCATACCACAGTCTTAGCATTTTTCACAGCATCTGCAAATAATTCCTGTGTCTTTTCGCCAATATCAAGGCTCATTTTATCTGCAGGGATCTGATCAATGGCAACATCTTCGCGAGAAATTTCTGCGTCAATCGGATTTGGAAATGCCTCTGTAATTCCGCAGTCCACCGGAAGTAATAAATTCTTTCCAAGTTCCTTTGCCTTGTCCATCATTTCCTTACAATAAGTAATCTTCTCTTCATCCACCAGTGATGTTCCAACTTCATAGCCCTTTGCCTTTAAAAAGGTATATGCCATTCCTCCACCGATAATCAGTGTATCGCATTTTTCAAGTAAAGTGTTAATTACATTTAATTTATCAGCCACCTTGGCTCCTCCAAGAATGGCTACCAGAGGACGCTTAGGTGCATCCACTGCATTTCCGAGAAAATCAATTTCTTTTTGAATCAAATATCCCACTGCCGTATCTTTTACAAATTTCGTTACTCCTTCTGTGGAGCAGTGAGCTCTATGGGCAGTACCAAAAGCATCATTGACAAATACATCTGCAAGTGAAGCCAGTTCTTTGCTGAAATTCTCTTCGTTCTTGGTTTCTTCCGCGCGATAGCGGGTATTTTCCAAAAGAACCACATCTCCGTCCTTCATGGCTTCTACGGCTGCTTTTGCATTCGGTCCCACAACCTCGTCGTCTTTGGCAAATACCACATTGCATCCCAAAAGTTCGCTTAAACGTTTCGCCACCGGTGCTAAAGAAAGTTCCGGTTTGGCTTCTCCCTTCGGCTTACCTAAATGAGAGCATAAAATCACCTTTCCCTGATCCTTGATTAACTTCTGAATTGTAGGAAGGGCTGCCACAAGACGATTCTCATCTGTGATAACACCATCCTTTAAAGGTACGTTAAAATCGCATCTTACAAGTACCTTTAACCCCTTTACGTTCAAGTCGTCTACTGATTTTTTGTTTAACATATTTACCTCCTCAAAAAAAGACCCGCCATAGACGGGTCTTTCTATCCTATTCTAGCTTATGATAACTCAGAAAAATATTTGATAGTACGAACCATCTGGCTTGTATAGCTGTTTTCATTATCATACCAAGAAACAACCTGAACTTCAAATAAATCTTCGTCGGTCTTTGAAACCATGGTCTGAGTTGCATCAAATAAGGAACCGTAAGTCATTCCGATAATATCGGAAGATACGATTTCATCTGTATTGTATCCAAAGGATTCTGTGGAAGCTTTCTTCATTGCTTCGTTAATTCCTTCAACAGTAATGTCACTACCTTTTACAACGGCAGTTAAAATAGTTGTGGAACCTGTTGGAACCGGAACTCTTTGTGCAGATCCGATCAACTTTCCGTTCAATTCCGGAATTACAAGTCCGATTGCCTTTGCTGCTCCTGTAGAATTCGGAACAATGTTCACTGCTGCTGCGCGGGATCTTCTTAAATCTCCCTTTCTCTGAGGACCGTCAAGGGTCATCTGATCACCGGTGTATGCATGAATGGTACACATAATACCGGACTGAATCGGTGCATATTTGTTCAATGCATCTGCCATTGGTGCAAGACAGTTGGTGGTACAGCTTGCCGCTGAAATAATCTTGTCTTCCGGTTTTAATGTTGTATGGTTTACATTGTAAACAATTGTTGGAAGATCATTTCCTGCAGGTGCGGAAATAACTACCTTTCTTGCTCCTGCTTTAATATGAGCTTCTGCTTTTTCTTTGGAAGTGTAAAATCCTGTACATTCCAAAACAACGTCTACTTTCAGTTCTCCCCATGGGCAATTGGAAGCATCTGCCTCTGCGTAGATACGAATCTTCTTTCCATCCACTGTAATGCTGTCATCTCCGGCTTCTACCTTGTCTGCCAACTTGTATCTTCCCTGAGATGAATCATACTTAAGTAAATGTGCCAACATCTTAGGGCTTGTTAGGTCGTTGATTGCAACCACCTCATACCCTTCTGTTCCAAACATTTGTCTAAAAGCAAGACGTCCGATACGGCCAAAGCCGTTAATAGCTACCTTTACTGCCATAACTTACCTCCTGATATGATTTTTCAAATTTGAATTCATCACTGAAATACCAACTAATCTCCCTATCGTCTGTGACTTCAATAAATTCAAGTTGAACAAAGTATAGCATACGTTTTTGGTTAAATCTACTAAACAGCCCCCGTTTCCACAATTTTCACAACATTTTCATGTATTATCCGACATTTGCTGTTATATTTTTCACATTCTCCTTAAGAAATCACACCTCCTAGTGCAACATAGTCATTTTTATACAGTACAACGGCCTGTCCTTTGGTAATTGCGCGAACAGGTTCCTCAAATTCTACGTGAATTTTATCATTTTTCATCATGGAAACGTGACATTTTGCACCCTTATGCCCATATCTGATCTTCCCGATAAACTCGTCTCCATCTGAAATCGTTTTCACACCCATAAAATTCACCCGATCAGCGATTAATTCCTTCGAGAATACATCCTCTGCTTCTCCGATAACCACCTCGTCTGTCTCCGGTCGAATATCCACCACAAACACCGGGTGACCCATGGAAAGATTCAGTCCCTTTCGCTGTCCGATGGTATAATGGGTAATGCCTTTATGTTCTCCGATTACATTTCCGTGAACATCCACAAAATGACCGGGCTTTGGCACCTGATTTCCCATTTCTTTCTGAATAAATCCTGCATAATCATTGTCCGGGATAAAACAAATTTCCTGACTGTCCGGCTTATGGGCCACCGGAAGGTGAAACTCCTGTGCCATTTCTCGAACCCTTTCTTTTGGGAAATCTCCAATTGGCATCAATGTTCTTTTTAACTGTTCCTGGGTCAGGTTATAAAGAGCATAGGTCTGATCCTTTGCTGCCGTTGCGGAATTGGCAATGGCAAATCTGCCGTTCTCTAATTTCTTAATTCTGGCATAATGGCCGGTGGCAATATAATCCGCCCCAATGTCCAGACTGCGCTTTAAAAGTGATTCCCATTTTACGTAACGATTGCACGCAATACATGGATTCGGTGTTCTTCCGTGAATATATTCATCCACAAAATAATCCATTACATGCTCTTTAAATTCCTTTTTAAAGTTCATTACATAATAAGGAATCCCAATCACCTGTGCCACTCTTCTAGCATCGTCCACTGCACTTAAACCGCAACATCCACCATTGGATTCCAGCGTATATTCATCCTCGTCCTGCCAGATCTGCATGGTGACACCAATCACATCATAGCCCTGTTCCTTTAATAAATATGCGGCAACCGAAGAGTCAACCCCTCCTGACATGCCTACAACAACTTTCTTTTTCATAGTCTGTTCTCTTTCTAAAAAAAGATGCCCACGACTAAACTAACCGTGGGCTCATTATTCATAATGAATTAATAATCTTCTTCTTCCTCTTCTTCACTGATATCACTCTTTGGTTTTTCCAAACCTTCAATCTTGATACCATGTTTCTCTGCATAATCCCATAATGCTGCGTGAATGGCTTCCTCTGCCAATAAAGAACAATGTACCTTTACCGGTGGAAGTCCGTCCAAAGCTTCCATAACTGCCTTGTTGGTAACTTCAAGAGCTTCCTGAATTGTCTTACCCATAACCAGTTCTGTAGCCATACTGCTTGTTGCAACCGCTGCACCGCAGCCAAAGGTTTTAAACTTACAGTCTCTGATGATGCCATCATCGTCAATATCAAGATACATACGCATAATATCGCCGCATTTTGCATTTCCTACAGTACCAACACCGCTTGCATTTTCAATTTCTCCCACATTACGAGGATGCTGAAAATGGTCCATAACTTTTTCGCTATACATATTATTTCCCTCCGTCAAAATTACTTCTGCTTCTTTACAAAATCTTCGTAAAGAGGAGACATGGAACGTAATCTTTCTATAATCTTAATTAATTCATCAACGGTATAATCGATGTCTTCTTTTGTTGTTTCTGCACTTAAGGTCAATCTTAAGGAACCGTGTGCAATTTCATGAGGCAATCCGATTGCCAAAAGTACATGGGAAGGATCCAAAGATCCGGATGTACATGCAGAACCGGAGGATCCGCAAATGCCCTTCTGATCCAGCATAATCAGCATGGATTCTCCTTCAATAAAACGGAAACATGCATTGACATTGTTTGGAAGACGATTGGTTCTGCTTCCGTTAATCTTGGTGTAAGGAATTTCCTTTTCCAAACGATTGATCAGATAATCACGAAGCTCAGATTCTTTCTTCATTCGCTCTTCCATGGTGGTTCGTGCAATTTCGCAAGCCTTACCAAATCCAACGATTCCCGGAATATTTTCGGTTCCGGCACGTCTCTTTCGCTCCTGGGCACCGCCGTGTACAAAGGAACGAATCTTTACGCCTTTTCTAATATATAACATACCAATGCCCTTTGGTCCGTTTAATTTATGACCGCTGGCACTTAACATATCGATATTCATTTCATCCACATTGATTGGCACCTGACCAAAGGCCTGAACCGCGTCTGTGTGGAATAAAATTCCATTTTCCTTTGCCAATGCTCCGATTTCTTTAATCGGCTCAATGGTTCCGATTTCGTTATTTGCAAACATAATGGAAATCAGAATGGTATCCGGTCGAATTGCTGCCTTTACATCCTCAAGGCGAACCATTCCGTCCTCATCCACATCAAGGTAGGTCACCTCATATCCCTGCTTTTCCAAATACTGGCAGGTATGCAAAATTGCATGATGCTCAATCTTAGATGTAATAATGTGTTTTCCTTTATCTTTAAAATATTCTGCTGTGGCTTTCAATGCCCAGTTATCTGCTTCGCTTCCGCCGGCGGTAAAATAAATTTCTTCCGGCTTGGCGCCAATGACCTTTGCAACCTCTTCTCTTGCACCGGTCAACGCTCCCTTAGCTTCAGCACCAACAGAATATACTGCAGAAGCATTTCCATAATGCTCTGTAAAAAATGGAAGCATAGCGTCTACAACTTCCTGTGAAACCTTGGTTGTTGCCGCATTATCCAGATAAATAATCTTATTTTCCATCGTAGTGTCCTTCTTTCGAATTTATTTCATTTAATTCCTACTATTTTACTCGGGTATATGATACCACCTTAAAATACAGCGTGTCAACACTTTTTAGAGTTAGTCATTCCTAATTTTTTTGTAAAACTGCGCAAAAAAAATCCCCACATTCACATGTGAGGATCTGTCTCACCAAAGCATCCACGCATCAGGTGAACCTTCCGCTCTTTCACCATCAAAATCAATGCTTTGATCACATAAGATTCCAAGGCATCTGTGATATTACTATCTCTCTATAACATGGTCCAAACATTGGGTTAGGTGTTCTTTCCATTCTGGTAGCGTCATAGGTTGGTAGTCGTTTCCCCAATACCTTATAACCTTCTGTTTCTTATGTATAATGACTATATCATATTTCCTTCATTTTTGATAGTAAAATTTGAGTTAAATTTTTCTTTTGTTATCGTTTCAAAAAAAGTACGCCGGATAGCGTACTTTTACTACTCATAATAGTCGTAGGAGTCCTCTGAGGGTACAATTTCCATATCATCTGCCGTAAGAATGGTCAGCATTTCCCTGCCCTTGAATTCATATTCTCCCACCGGCACCACCGCCTGATGAAAAATCTTCTTCAATCCGGAATTATCCCCTCGGTGAAAGGATAAAATGCTGGCTTCCAACATTTCATTGTGGGTAGTTACAGACAAATCAAATATGTAACCGCACTTTAAACAAAGCTCCCTTGCAAACTCCCTTTGAGTTCGTCCATTTCCTTCCCGGAAGGGATGCAATGCATTTAAATCCGCATAGGAATCTGCCAGACAATTGACAAAAGCTTCTCTGTCATCCCTGACCTTATAGCAGGAAGGGTAATAGGTTTCAAAGATTCCTTTGGCATAATCTTGAATATTGGGAACAAGGCAAAATAAATTGCCCTTTCCGATATCCACACTGCGCACCTGCCCTGCCCAGGTAAAAATATCCTGGAAAATGTATTGGTGTATCTTGCAAAGATGCTTAAAATCAAACTTTCCCTTTATGGGATGTTCCTGCAGCTCCTCCAGTCGTATGGCCGTATATAGTTTTTCCGCCTCAAGAAGTCCATTGGCGCTTCGAATATCCTTCTTATTCTTCAATACGTTGGAATTCGGATAACAATACTTATTATCGCCCATAAATCTTATCCAGTTCAGCAAGAATCTCTTTACTTGTCCTCTCGCCTCTGGCTATGGCAAGCAAATATTCCTGCCCTTTCTTTGAAATGTGCATATTTTCAATTGCCAAGGTGGCTGCCACCTGTGTTGCCATATCAATTCTCTTTGGCAACTGTGTTTTCTTTATCATATGGTATTCTCCCTGGTTTCAAACCTCTTTTTACCTTTTTATTATACTACGATTACAGGTGAAAACTCAACTGATTTCAAGCAATCGAACCTGTTTTACCACCTCATCCTTCACCGGTTTATGATAATGAAATCCACTTGGTTCATCCACTTTTTCTTCCACTTCCACACCTTCAAGACGCTGCACTTCATCCCAGCCGTCAATGACCTTTCCCACAATGGTAAAATGGCCGTTTAGACGCTCCACCGGTGCAAGGGTAATATAAAACTGGCTTGCAGAAGCCTTGTCTTTAATTCCTGCCATTCCCACAATACCACGGTCAAAACGAAGTTCCTTTTGTCCCGGATTGGTTAAAAATTCCGGCTCAATCAGTTCATCAATGTCTTCGTCCAAGCCGTCCTGAAAAAGAGGTTGAATCACAAACCCCGGCTCCAATCGTTCAATAACCTTTCCATCATACTTTTTCAAATTAATGATTTTCTCAATTCCTGCGCAGGCGCGTGGTGCCACATCCGGCCACAATTCCATCAGAATTCTGCCTCCGCTCTCCATAAGAATTTCCATTTTAGCCCCTTGTTTCATTCCATCTCCTCCTAAAAATGTTTTACACCTATCATTGTAAACCGAAAACATTAAAAAAACCACAAAAAGGATATCCTCTTTGTGGTTCTTCCATATCTCATATCATTTGTTACGAAATTAAAATTATACTCTGGAAAGGTATTCACCTGTTCTGGTATCAATCTTAATGGTATCGTCCTGCTCAACAAAAAGTGGAACGTATACAGTTGCACCTGTTTCAACAACAGCCGGTTTGGTTGCACCCTGTGCTGTATCACCCTTGAATCCAGGTTCTGTTTCTGTAATCTTTAATTCTACAAATAATGGTGGTTCTACTGCGAATACGTTTCCGTTATGAGAACAGATACGAACACTCTCATTATCCTTAACGAATTTAAGAGCGTCACCAACAGATTCTGCATTTAAACCGATCTGTTCATAAGTCTCATTATTCATAAAGTAGTATAAATCTCCATCATTGTAGAGATACTGCATATCAATACGATCGATACGAGCTGCCGGGAATTTTTCAGTTGGTCTGAAAGATTTCTCAATAACTCCACCGTTCTTAATATCCTTTAATTTTGTACGAACAAACGCTGCACCCTTTCCTGGTTTCACGTGCTGAAAATCGATAATCTGGTATACACTTGATTCATATTCAATTGTAAGACCATTTTTGAAATCGCCTGCTGAAATCATTCGTCTTCCTCCTAATCTTCATTTGCAAAAGCATCTCGCTACATTATAAACTATAAAAAAGGCCATTTCAAGGCTTTTAGTAGAATTTCTTACGCTTTCCTCCAAGTAAGAAAAAAAGTGCCATCACCGGTTTTTCAATGATTCTTTTCAGTACAATCTGTTTTTCTTCCTTTGGTCCAAGTTTTTTTACCATTATCACTTTTACATTGGCATTTTTTGCTCCCCACACATCGGTATAGACCTGGTCACCGATAAAAATAGTGTTCTCCCTTGTGGTGTGCATCTTTTCCATGGCCTTAATATAGCCCTCTGCCCGAGGTTTTCTGGCATGAAAAATGTAGTCTGCCCCAATGTCTTTATTAAACATTTTTACCCTTTTTTCTTTATTATTGGATAAAAGGCATACTTTAAAGCCCATATCTCTGACCTTATTCAAAAAGGTTATGGCCCGCTCATCTGCCGGGGCGCAATCGAATACCAGGGTATTATCAATATCGAAAATCAATCCCCGATATCCCAGTTTGTATAATTTTTCATAATCAATGGTAAAAGTGCATTCCTCCCATGCATCCGGGAATAATTTTGCCATAGTTACTTCCTCCTGTTTAAAACTATCAAGTAGGTGTCTGCCTACATAAAAAAGCTCATGCAAAAATTGCATGAGCTCTACTTGCATTTTTTAAAAAGAAAAGTCTTCCATCATTCTTGCACTGACCATATCAGCAACGGCCTGATCCTGCATCAGCTTGCCGCCAACAAAGGTTTGATACTGTCTGAGTGCGTCATCACGATGTGCCTTTGGTACCTCGTTGATAACATCAAGACTCTTCAAATCACTATCTGCACCCTTCATCTCATAAGAAGCTTCCGGATTATACTGTTTTGCATAATCGTATGCAGTCTGGGTCTGATTGGCTCTGGCCCTTTCTACTTCCGCCTCCTCAAGATAATCATCCTGTGATAACACTTCCTGATTTAAAGGAGCATCCTTACTCTCTATGCGATTATTATAATATCCCATCGCCTCATACGGGCGAATACCTGTTATATTCATAATCATCCCACCTTCTGATCCATACATCCATGTATGTTCATTACTTATATCGGCTATCTTAGAAAAAACTTAACACTTATTTTTAATTTTTATCTAAAATTTTCTTCAACTCGTTCATAAATGTGTTTACATCCTTAAACTCACGATAAACGGATGCAAAACGCACATAAGCTACTGCCTCTAAGTCCTTTAAATGCTTCATTACAATCTCACCGATTTCAGAGCTTGGAATCTCCTTCTCTTCACGGCTGAAAATTTCGGTTTCCACATCATCCACAAGCTTGGTAATCTTGTCTGCAGAAATCGGACGTTTGTGACAGGCTCTTAAGACACCTGCTTCAATCTTACTGCGATCGTATTGCTCTCTGTTATTGTCTTTCTTAATAACAATCAAAGGAATTGTCTCTACCTTCTCATAAGTAGTAAATCTCTTACTGCAATCATCACAAATTCTTCGTCTTCTTATGGAGTTGTTATCATCTGCAGGTCGAGAATCAATAACTCTTGTATTCTCACTACTACAAAACGGGCATTTCATTCTAGAGACCTCCTCTTTTACGCATTAAAAATAGTGTAGCATATAAAAATATACTACACTATTTTATTTAAAAAATCCAGCTATTCGTATCTATTTTTCATATTTTTTTAACTATTTCAACACAGCTCCCGTATTCGCTCCGGTTACAAGACGGGCATATCGACTGAGCCATCCGGTTTTGACCTTTGGTTCCGGTAATTTATGCTGTTTTCTGCGCTCAAGAAGCTCTTCGTCCGACACCTTTACGTTGATTTTTGCTGCCGGAATGTCAATTTCAATCCGATCTCCTTCTTGAATCAACCCAATTTCTCCACCGCTTGCCGCCTCCGGAGAAACATGTCCGATGGATGCTCCTCTGCTGGCGCCGGAAAAACGGCCATCGGTAATAAGGGCAACGGTTTTATCCAGCTTCATTCCTGCAAGGGCACTGGTGGGATTTAACATTTCGCGCATACCCGGGCCGCCTTTTGGTCCTTCGTAGCGAATTACCACCACGTCTCCGTCCACAATTTTACCGGCATAAATTGCCTCAATGGCCTCATCTTCACTGTCAAAAACTCTGGCCGGGCCAACATGTTTCAGCATTTCCTTTGCAACGGCGCTTCGTTTTACCACGCAACCGTCCTTTGCAATATTTCCCCAGAGAATCTGAATTCCACCGGTTTCACTGTAAGGATTACTGACTTCACGAATGGCTTCTTCATCCTTAATGGTTGCTCCCTGAATATTCTCTTCTACGCTTTTCCCTGTGACAGTTAAAAGGGAGCCGTCAATAAGTCCTGCTTTCAGCAATTCATTTTGCACTGCAGGAATACCTCCTGCTTCATTTAAATCCTGCATGTGGGTCGGTCCTGCAGGTGCTAAGTGGCACAGATTCGGTACCTTGGCACTGATTTTGTTAAAAATATCAAGATCCAGCTCCACACCTGCCTCATGGGATATTGCAAGCAAATGAAGTACACTGTTGGAACTGCATCCAAGAGCCATATCACAGGCAATGGCGTTTTGAATGGATTTTTCGTTAATGATGGTTCTTGCGCCAATACCTTTTTCCACCAGATTCATAATGGCCATTCCCGCGTGTTTTGCCAAAATCATACGCTTATTGCTTACCGCCGGAATGGTTCCGTTTCCGGGAAGGGCAATTCCGATGGCTTCACACAGACAGTTCATACTGTTGGCGGTGTACATTCCTGCACAGCTGCCACAACCCGGACAGCAATTCTGCTCAAAATCCGTAAGTCCGCATTCATCGATCAATCCTGCCTTGTAGGCTCCCACAGCTTCAAACATTTTGGAAAGGCTCACCTCTTCTTTGTTGACCTTTCCGGCCATCATTGGGCCTCCGCTGCATACCACAGCCGGTACATCCATACGTACTGCTGCCATCACCATACCCGGAACAATTTTATCGCAGTTTGGAATCAACACCAGTCCGTCCAGCTGATGGGCCATGGTCATGGTCTCCACACTGTCTGCAATCAATTCTCTGCTGGCAAGGGAATACTTCATTCCCACATGGCCCATGGCAATTCCGTCACACACTCCGATGGACGGAACTTCAATGGGGGTTCCCCCTGCCATGCGAATACCTGCTTTTACCGCCTCTGCAATCTTATCCAAATGAAAATGTCCCGGCACGATTTCACTATGAGCATTTACCACTCCGATCAGGGGTCTTTCCAGTTCTTCTTTTGTGTAACCCATGGCATAAAACAGGCTTCTGTTTGGTGCTCTGTGCACTCCTTTTGTTACATTATCACTATTTGGCAACATGTTTTTCCTCTTTTCCTATTTCTTTAACCAGCACATCATTTCACGAAGGGATGCACCAACCTTTTCTAACTGATGATTTGCTTCATTTCTTCTTGTAGCGAGGAATCTTGCCTTTCTTCCTGCGGAGAATTCCTGCATAAATTCAGAAGCAAAGGTTCCATCCTGAATCTCGGATAAAACTTTTTTCATTTCTTTTCTTGTATCCTCTGTAATCAAACGTTTTCCGGTTCTGTAATCGCCGTATTCTGCAGTGTTGGAGATGGAGAATCTCATTTCTCCAAAGCCACCCTTGTTGATTAAGTCTACAATCAGCTTCATCTCATGAATACACTCAAAGTATGCCATTTCCGGTTCATAACCTGCCTCTACCAGGGTTTCAAATCCTGCCTTCATAAGTTCGGTTACACCACCGCATAATACGCACTGCTCACCAAATAAATCTGTTTCTGTCTCTTCTCTATAAGAAGTTTTTAAAATACCTGCTCTTCCTGCACCGATTCCGCAAGCATATGCCAATGCATAATCCTGAGCCTTTCCGGAATAATCCTGCTGTACCGCAATCAAACTTGGTACACCTTTTCCCTCTAAGAACTGACTTCTAACGGTATGTCCCGGTCCCTTTGGAGCAATCATAACAACGTCAAGATAGTCTGCCGGGGTAATAAAGTTAAAATGAATGTTGAATCCATGTGCAAATGCAAGCACATCCCCCTCTTTCATAAAAGGAGCTACCTGCTCATTGTAAATATCTGCTGCCACTTCATCCGGAACAAGCATCATTACATAATCACCTGCTTTTGCCGCATCGGATACTTCCATAACCTTTAATCCTGCTTCTTCTGCAACTTTCCAGCTGGAAGAACCTTTTCTTAATCCAACAACAACGTCTACTCCGCTTTCATGAAGATTTAACGCATGGGCATGTCCCTGACTGCCGTATCCGATAACCGCAACGGTTTTACCCTTTAACATTTCTAAGTTACAATCCTTGTCATAAAATTTCTGAATACTCATCCTAATTTCTCCTTCGCTTATAATTTTTTCTATAGTGACCTATCCCTTTATCAATTATAAGAAACAGTCATTACGCGCTTTTAAATTGCAGTGTGTCTTCTTCTTTCACTGCTGCCTTTGTCATGGTACCACGTTCCATGGCCGTCACTCCCGTTCTGCACATTTCAATAATGTGGTAATACTTCAGCATATCCAAAAATGCATTTAATTTATCTGTGCTTCCGGTCAATTCAAACACCATACTGTCTTTTGACAAATCCACCACCTTGGCTTTGTAGATTTCTGCAATGTCTCGAAGACTTCCTCTGTTGTGTTCATCCGCTTGTACCTTAATCAGCAACAGTTCTTTTAAAATACTGTTTTCCGGCTTTAACTCAAACACATCGTAAACTTCGTACAGCTTTGATGTCTGCAATAAAATCTGACGAAAGGTTCTCTCATCACCTCTGGATGCCACAGTGAGTCTGGAAACCGTTGGATCATCTGTGGCAGATACGGTCAAACTGTCAATATTGAAGCCTCTCTGGCTGTAAAAAGATGCAATTCTGGCCAGTACACCTTCGTTATTTGCTACCAAGATACTTAGATACTTTACTTCCTGATTCATACTGTAACCTCCTATTTCATTACGATTTCATCCACTGTTTTACCTGCTGCTATCATAGGCAAAACTCTTTCTTCTCTATCAATTACGCATTCAATCCATGTAGGAACTTTTTCTTTTAACGCAAGCTCAATGGCCTCCTTAAATTCTGCCAGGTTGGTGCAATAAAATCCTTTTCCTCCAAAACCTTCAATGACTTTTACATAGTTGGTTTTTCTCTCCGGTTCACTGGCTGCAAACCTTCTATCATAAAACTCATCCTGCCACTGTCTTACCATTCCAAGTACGCTGTTGTTCATAATCACCGTAATAATCGGAAGCTGATAGCTTACTGCGGTACAGGCTTCGTTCATATTCATATGAAAGGATCCGTCTCCTGTAATATGTACCACCCGGTTTTTAGGGCAGGCAATTTGTGCTCCTATGGCTGCTCCGTATCCAAAACCCATGGTTCCAAGTCCGCCGCTGCTGATAAAACTTCTTGGATTACGATGTTTTAAATACTGTGCCGCCCACATCTGATGCTGTCCCACGTCGGTAACGTAAATGGCATCTTCCCTGGTGTCATTCTCCATAGCGTCACTTAAGGCCTGTAATAGTTGATGCGGTTTGATTACACTTTCATCATCCACCGGACAATAATCCTGCATCCTCCATGCCATTATCTGCTTCATCCATTTTGGATGCAGATTTTTCTCCACCAAAGGAAGCATATAGTTCAGAGCTTTTTTTACATCTCCGATTACGTGTAAG
>JAILCP010000001.1 GCA_024680055.1 Lachnospiraceae bacterium
CAAAAGAAATTGTACGTCCAACTAATTCTCCAAGGTTTCCTGTGTATGTCTTTGGTACAGTATACCATGTAGCACCAACTTTAACCTGTTTCTTTGCTACGTTTGCAGCTATAACTGTCTGCTCATCAAGGTAGTTTGGAAGTTCAAACTGAAGAGATGCTGTAACACCATTCTGGGAGAAGCTTGCTGTGTAGATAGAACCAGCCATAAGGAAGGTAGTACCTGCAACAGATGCATCACCTTTGATTGTGATATCAGCGCTCTTGTTTCCGTTGGAAAGCTTAACAGAATCTACTGTGTAAAGCTGCTGTGTTGCTTTTGCTCTGATTTCAATATCATCTGTGCTGATCTTATCAAGAGCCTTATTGAAGTTAACACGGATATATTTGTATCCGGTGTTTCCTGTTGCAGCAGTTGTTGGCTCAACACTTGTGATTTTGAGTTCTTTAACTTTAATTGTTGCTGTTCTCTTTAAAGTCTTAACAAGTTTGTTTGTTTTCTTGTTATATACTTTAACTTTTAATGTGTTCTTGTAATTCTCAACTTTGTCAGGAGCAGTTACTTTCAATGTGATTGTTTTTCCTGTTCCTTTCACTTTTGTAGCTTTCTTAACTACAGTGCTGTCCTTCTTTACAAGGACATCTTTGTAAGTTCTTGTTACTTTAATGTACTGAGTCTTCTTAACGCCTTTTACATAATAGGTGTAAGTCTTATCAGCAGTAAGTTTACTAAGTCCGCTCTTCTGCTTGAAAGAGTAGGAGCTAGCAGCCTGTGCATTTGTTGGTGCAACAAGGCTTAATACCATCATTACTGACAGAGCGCCTGCCAATAACTTTTTGCTAATGCTATTGTGCATGTTAGCATTCCTCCTTTATTAATGTTTCCCGTTTATACTTACGATTTAACATTTCACATTTCATCAGTAATTACAATGGTTTATATACTCGTACTTTCCATTTTTACATTTTTCGTTTTTCAAATTTTCCGGATACCTTAACACAACAACACCATTTTTTAAGACCTAACAATGCGTTTTTTGCTGTTTTAACAGATAGTTCTTATTTTACACACAGACATTTCATTCTTTTTAAGTTTTTCTTTTGCTTATGGCAGTTTGTTATAAATCATATTCAAGGGTTTACGGGCCAAGTCATCTTATCTTTAATCTACCCGTAATCAATTTTTGACCTGAACAAATTTATTACGGGCAAATCACGCTTATCTTAATATTACCCGGTTCCAACAGAAGCTCCAGCATCGATAATAAGAGAAACAGGGAATCCCGATGCAATGGGATCGGTAAAACGAACCCTGAACAACCAAAAAGACCACCAAAGTTTCCCTTGGTGGTCTGAATGATTTCTTATTTAATTAAAGTATGCTTCCTTCATCGCCTCCATCATCTTGCCGTAGTTTTCGGCGCGATGTGGGAACAGGCAATTGGAGCAATCCTTGATTTGCTTTCCGTTGTGTTCAAAATAGGTTGGTGTGCCGGGGCACGATTCCATTTTGTAGAGAGGACAATAACAGAACATACAGTTCAGCTCGTTCAGCTCTCTGTGACACGGGTAGTATTTGCACTTCCTATTTGCGAAAAAAGGCAGCGCTGTCCTCAGTTACCTTGTTCACTACGTTACGAGGTTCTCCCTTTGCAAAAGCAGCGATATTCTTTCTTACTTCTTCGATACAACGAAGTCTTGCCTCTACCGTTGCCCATGCAAGATGAGGTGTGATAATAAGTTTTCCGGAATCCTTGATGTCATCCAATGGGTTGGTTTTCTCGATTGGCTCTTTTTCAAGAACGTCAAGTCCTGCTGCCGCAATCTCACCTTCATTTAATGCTTTGGCTAAATCGGTGTTGTTAACAACCTTTCCTCTGGCAACGTTAATTAATATAGAAGACTTCTTCATTTTCTTTAAAGCTTCGTAGTCAATTAAGTTCTCAGTTAAGTCGCTTAATGGGCAATGAAGTGATAAAATGTCGCTTTCCTTTAATAAGGTATCAAAGTCTACCTGCTCATAGTCAGTTACCTTGCTCTTTCCTGTAACAGAGTAGAAAATAACTTTACATCCAAAAGCTTCTGCCACCTTGGCAACCTGGCGTCCAATGTTACCCATGCCGATGATTCCCCAGGTCTTGCCGTCAAGTTCGTAAAACGGTACGTCAAAGTTGGAGAATCTGCTCTGGTTCTCGTATGTTCCGCCCTTTACGTACTGATCGTAATGTGGAAGTTTCTCCAATAAATAAAGTGCCATGGCAAAAGAGTGCTGGCTTACAGCGCTGGTGCTGTAGTCCACAATGTTCTCTGCCCAGATGCCTCTCTTGTTGCAGTACTCAAGGTCAATGTTGTCATATCCTGTGGCAAAAAGTGTTACCATCTTTACATTTGGAGAGTCTTTTAAAGAAGCTTCGTTGATTGGTGCTTTGTTGGCCACAACCACGTCAGCGTCCTTGGTACGCTCTCTTACTTCATCAACAGTTACCGTATTTTCATAATAAGTAACTTCTCCCAGTTCACTATAATCAAGTGGGATATCCGGTCCCACAGAGTTACGCTCTAAAACTACTATTTTCATATTTTTCTCCTTCTTCCGCAATCCTATGTGCGCTTTCTACACAATATCGTACCTATTGTAACACAGACATTAGGAAAATTCATCCTCCAAGTGCTTTAATATTTCACTGAAACGTGGTATAGTTATAGCTATTGAACTAGGAGGAGTGGAAATGTTTGAAAGATTCGCACCGAAGAAAACCGGTCTTAAAATTATTATCGTGGGTTGTGGAAAAGTAGGTATTTCCTTAACGGAACAGCTTTCCAAAGAAGGTCACGATATTACCGTAATTGACACCATTCAGCAAAAGGTGAATGCCATTTCCAGTATGAATGATGTTCTTGGTATTTGCGGCAACGGCGCAAGCTATACGACTTTAGTGGAAGCCGGTTTGGCAGAAGCCAACCTTTTAATCGCTGTAACCGGATCTGACGAATTAAACCTTTTGTGTTGCACCATTGCAAAGCAGGTAGGTGATTGTTCCGCCATTGCCCGTGTTCGTACACCGGACTATAGCCACGAACTGAACTATTTACGTGAGAAACTTGGTCTTGCAATGATTATGAACCCGGAATATGAAGCTGCTCTTGATATGGCACGTATTTTGTATCTGCCATCAGCGCTGGACGTGAACTCTTTTGCCCACGGTCAGGCGGATATGGTGAAGATTCAAATTCCAAACGGATGCCATTTACACGACAGAACCATCAGCGATTCCCTTGCCGATTTAACATCCAACGCATTGATTTGCGGCGTGGAACGTGATGATCAGGTATATATTCCATCCGGAGATTTTGTATTGAAAGAAGGGGATTTTATTTCCTTTGTGGCTCCCCGTAACGGAGTTGCACCGTTTTTAAAGGAAATCGGATATAGCACCAACAAGGTAAAAGATACCTTGATTATCGGTGGTGGTAAGTCTGCTTACTACCTTGCTCATACCCTTCTCAGTATGGGAATCGATGTGAAGATTATAGAAAGTAATAAGAAACGTTGCGAAGAACTTAGTATTCTTTTGCCGGATGCCATTGTGATTAACGGGGATGGCATCGACCAGGAGCTTTTGAAAGAGGAAGGCATTGAGTTTGTGGAATCCTTTGTTCCATTAACAGGAATTGATGAGGTCAACATCCTTTTAACCCTGCATGCCCGTTCTGTTTCAAAGACCCATGCGAAGGTCATTACCAAGATCAATCGTATTCCGTTTAAAGACGTGATTAATAAATTGTCCCTTGGTAGTGTGGTATATCCAAATGCCATTGCTTCTGAGGCAATTTTGGCTCATGTGCGTGCTCGTTTGAATTCCACCGATCACGAAAGCATTGAGACCATTACATTGATGTTTGACGATCGGGTAGAGGCCATTGAGTTCTCAATTACAGAGGATTGTCCTTTGATTAATGTACCTTTGATGGAGTTGAATACCAAAGACGACCTTTTGGTATCCTTTATCAATCACAACGGCCGTATCATTATTCCAACCGGTAAAGACGTGATTTCTGCCGGAGATACGGTGATGATTGTTACAACCCACAGAGGATTTACCGATATTACTGATATTTTGGAGGACCACGATGAACAGTAGAATGATACAGTTTATCCTGGGAAAGATTTTAATTGTGGAAGGCACCTTATTACTCCTTCCCTTTCTCGTATCTTTACTTTACAAAGAACCTCAGGGTACTTATTATGTGGGAATTGCCACCATTTGTTTTTTACTTGGCGGGCTGATTTCCTTGAAAAGGCCGGCGAACACCTGCTTCTACTTAAAAGAAGGCTGCATTGCCACCTCATTGAGTTGGATTTTTATGAGTATTTTTGGAGCTCTGCCGTTTTACGTTACCGGAGAGATTCCATCTTTTACCGATGCTCTTTTTGAAACCATCTCAGGTTTCACCACCACAGGAGCAAGTATTTTATCCAACGTGGAAGCCCTTTCTCATACGGCGCTTTTCTGGAGAAGCTTTACCCACTGGATCGGCGGTATGGGAGTACTTGTATTTTTACTTGCCATTATGCCTTTAAGCGGTGGTTCTCATATTAACTTAATGAGAGCTGAAAGCCCGGGACCTTCCGTTGGAAAACTGGTTCCTAAGGTGCGTCAGACCGCTCGTATTCTTTATTTGATTTACATTGGATTGACACTCCTTGAAATTGTACTGTTGCTGTTTGGAAAAATACCTCTTTTTGATGCATTGACCACCAGTTTTGGTACTGCAGGTACCGGAGGTTTTGGTATCTGGAATTCCAGCATTGGTAACTACAGCGCTTACATTCAATGGGTTGTTACCATTTTTATGATGTTATTTGGTGTGAACTTCAACTTCTTTTACTTTGTGCTTTTCCGTCAATACGCCAAAGCCTTCAGTATGGAAGAAGTACGCTATTACTTTTTGGTAATTCTTTCTGCAATTATTATCATTCTTCCGGATGTACGACAAATTACAGGAAATTTCCCGGATGCCCTGCGTCACACCGCATTTCAGGTTGCATCCATTATTACCACAACAGGTTTTTCCACCATGGACTTTGACACCTGGTCACAGACCAGCAGAACCGTACTGGTTCTTTTAATGTTCATCGGTGCCTGTGCCGGAAGTACCGGCGGTGGTATTAAAGTATCCCGTTTTATCATGCTTGTGAAGAGTATGAAACGCGAGTTAATGAGTTACATTCATCCAAAGAGTGTAATGAAAATTAAAATGGACGGAAAGCCGGTGGAACACGGCATTGCCCGTTCGGTAAATGTATATTTTATCAGCTTTGTAATGATATTTGTGATTTCCGTATTGCTGCTTTCCTTAGAAGGCAACGATTTAACCACCAACTTTACCGCGGTGGCGGCCACTATCAACAATATCGGACCGGGTCTTGAACTTGTGGGACCTACAAGAAACTTTGGGTTCTTTCACATGTTCTCCAAATATGTATTGATGTTTGATATGCTAGCCGGTCGATTGGAGTTGTTCCCGCTTCTCATTCTCTTTTATCCAACCCTTTGGAAAGAGATGTTTGAACGTCGTGTACACCTGTACAGCGGAACCAACACCACTCATATTCCAAAAGAATTCAGACGTAAAAAAGCGTAAAAATAAGGAGTTGCCTACTGTTATTCAGTGGACAACTCCTTGCTGATTCTTATCCCTATTTCTTTTCTTCTTCGGTCTTTTGTACCACATCAATAAACGCTTTCATCTGTGGGTTCACCCACTTATCTTTACGATACAAAAGCTGTCGATACATGGTTGACGGATGTGATCCGTCCACAAAATCCTCTACTGTAATACCAACAATGTTTCCCTTATCCATTTCTTCTTTCACTGTAAATACAGGTAAGAAAGATACCACCTCACGGTCAAGTAAATATCTTACAATAAATTCTGTGTTTCCGATGGAAAGGAATGGATTCACTTCCTTATCGTTCTCTGCAAGGTATTTTTCCAGTGCCTCACGATAAGCCTGTCCTTTCTCGGTAAGAATGATTTCCTTGCTGATAATCTCATCAAGGGGTGCGCTTTCTCTTGAAGCAAATGGATGGTTCTTGTTCACCACTGCCTCAATCTTCTCGCGAACTTCCATGACCTTAATAAAGTTGGTGTCATGAATCTCTTTCTCCATTACGTATACAACGTCCAACTGGTTCTTGTTCAGCTTCTCAAGCAATACCTGTGGAGAATCCAACTCCAGTTCCACGGTAATGTCCGGATACTGCTCATGTAATTTACTGATAAGCTCCGGCATCAAAACAGATCCGATGGACTCGATGGTTCCAATACGAAGGTCTCCCTTCACGATGGTATCGTTTCCGATTTCTGCCTTGGCCTCTTCAATCTCCTGCAAAATTCTCTTTGCTCTTACCTGGAATGTTCTTCCGCTTTCTGTAAGCTGTGTCTGTTTTCCGATACGGTCAAAAAGTACCGTTCCCAATTCTTCCTCCAAATGTTTGATTTGGATAGTTACTGCAGCCTGTGAGTACCCCATGCTCTGTGCTGCTTTTACAAAGCTTCCTGCGTGAGCAGCCTGTAAAAATGTTTTCAGTTCTCTAATCTCCATTGTTTCCCTCTTGTTAAAAAAAAATAAATTTTGCAAAATTTCTGTTTGCTTTTTTCAATACTTATGTTACATTATAAATAAAATATTTTCAATACATTTTTGCACTTAAATTTAATTTTTTTTATAGGGAGGGTATTAAAAATATGAATTGTCAACCTTATTACCAAGCATATCTTGATATATTAAGGGAAGAGCTGAAACCGGCCATGGGCTGTACTGAGCCAATCGCCCTTGCATATGCAGCTGCAAAGGCTACAGACGTACTTGGGAAAAAGCCTGACAAGGTGGAAATCGGAGCCAGCGGAAGCATTATTAAGAATGTGAAATCCGTCTACGTTCCAAACACAGGACATTTAAAGGGAATTCCTGCAGCAGTTGCCGCCGGTATTGTAGCAGGTAAATCAGAAAAACAGTTGGAAGTTCTTTCCGAAGTATCTAACTCTCAGATTGAGGAAATCAAACATTTTTTAGACAACACACCAATTTCATTAGAACATATCAATAACGGCCTTACATTTGATATTATCATTACACTTCATGCAGGAGAAGATGAAGCCAAGGTACGTATTGCCAACTATCATACAAACATTATCCACATTGAAAAAAACGGAGAGGTTCTCACCGACATTCCGGTGGAAGGAGAATCCGAACAAAATCTTACCGATCGCTCACTTTTAAATATGTGCGACATTTTGGAATTTGCCAATACGGTTAAACTGGAAGACATTAAACCAATTCTTCAGGATCAGGTCAACTTAAATATGGCCATTGCCAAAGAAGGATTACAGGGTAACTACGGTTCTTCCATCGGTAAAACCTTATTGTCCATCGAAGACAACGTAAGAACCCGTGCCAGAGCTTATGCTGCAGCAGGATCCGATGCCAGAATGAACGGATGCGAACTTCCGGTTGTCATCAACTCCGGAAGCGGTAACCAGGGAATCACCACCTCTGTTCCTGTCATCATCTACGCAGATGAGCTGAAGGTGGGAGAAGAAAAAATGTATCGTGCCTTAGCACTTTCAAACCTTACCACCATTCACCAGAAAACCTCCATCGGTCGTCTTTCTGCTTTCTGTGGCGCTGTAAGTGCTGCTGCAGGCGCCGGTGCCGGTATCGCCTACCTTTGCAACGGAAATTGCGAGGTCATCAACAACACGGTAGTGAACACCGTAGCCATCGTGTCCGGTATGGTCTGCGACGGAGCAAAAGCTTCCTGTGCAGCCAAAATCGCCGAAGCTGTGGATACCGCTATTTTAGCTTATCAGATGGCGGTAAAAGGAACCGTCTTCTCTGACGGTGATGGTCTTGTAAACCACTCTGTGGAAGGAACCATCAGCAACGTAGGTCGACTTGCAAAACAGGGTATGGGACAAACCAACGAAGAAATCATTGATATTATGATTGAAAAATAGACATTGATAAAACAATGGCCGGGAACATTCCCGGTCATTGTTATTGTACATATGCTTTACAGGATTCTCTTTTTACCAGATGACATGGTATCTTGCACTTCATAGGCGTTGTAATACTTAAATTGGAAACCCCGTATAAAAGGTTGGCTCCATGCTGTCCCATGTCGTAGGCAGGGGCATGCACCGTGGTCAGCGCCGGTACCAGAAAACCGGTCATATCCGAGTCATTAAATCCAATCACCGAAATGTCCCCCGGTACCTTTAATCCATGATTGTTGGCAGCTCTCATGGCACCCATGGCAATGGCATCACTGGCGCAAAAGACCGCCGTTGGCACCTCATCCATCTTCAATAGCTGTTCCATCAATTCATAGCCGGAAGCTGTGGTGTATGTTCCTTCCAAAAAGTACTTCTCCGGATCTTTCTTCTTGGCTTTCATAAATGCCTTATAGGCCTCCCGACGTTCATCCTTAAAAAGACTGCCATCTTCCATAAACTCTCTTCCACCAAGATATCCGATTTCTGTATGTCCAAGCTCTGTAAAATAATTTAAAGCCTCATTCACGCCCTGCTTAAAATCGATGGTAAGGGTGGAAATATCCGGATTCTCCGTTGGCATATCCAAAAATACCACGTTGTTACACAGCTCGTAAAACACCTCTGTCTCGTACTTTGAAAACTTTCCTATACATAAAAGGCCGTTGACTCCCTTTAAGATATCCATATAACCCTCATCGTTCTTATAAGCTCTTGTCAGGGGGATTGCATTCTTTGCACAAAAATCTTCAATTCCCTGTCGAACCATAAGATAGTAATCGTCCGCACGCTCTTCCTCTGCAGAAAACCACTGCAACACACCCAGGCGAAACAGTGCCCGCTGTCCCGTTCGTTTCTTCTCATAACCAATACGTTCTGCCACTTCGATTACCTTTTGCCTGGTCTGATAAGGAACATTTAAAGTGGTATCGTAGTTCAAAATTCGTGATACAGCCGCAATGGAAACTCCGGCTTCTTTTGCTACATCCTTTAAAGTTGCCATATTTTTCCCCCTTTTTAAACTTTATAAACCAATTTTATAACACGGTACAAATAATTACAACACAATTTTAGTAAAACTTTCTAAACCTTTACTAAAAAGCATTGACTTTTTTTAATAGCTGTTCTAGTATATGGATAAAACAAGCATAGGAGGTATCTCCATGAGAGACATTTCCCAATTACAAACGGAAATCAGAGACGACGTATACCGTGAGATTCTGCAAAATCTCTATGTAGACACAGCTCTTTTAGATAAACAAAAAGAACGCTATTGCCATGCCATAGATTGTTATAAAGAACACTTTTCCGATAAGGAGGTTGCCATTTTCAGTGCTCCTGGACGCAGTGAAATCGGTGGCAATCACACCGATCACCAACACGGCAACGTGCTTTGCGCCGCCATTCATCTGGATGCCATTGCCGTTACCGGCAAACGAGACGATAACGTAATATCCATAAAGTCCGAAGGATACCCTATGATTCAGGTATCCCTTGATGACCTTGTCCCCTCAGAGGCCACAGGTGCTTCCACCGCGTCCCTTGTACAAGGCGTTGTGGCTGGTTTTAAGGCACATAATTACCGCATCGGTGGATTTAATGCCTACATTGCCAGCGACGTCTTAATCGGCGCAGGACTATCTTCCTCAGCTTCTTTTGAAGTACTGATAGGCACCATTTTATCGGGCTTGTACAATGACATGTGTGTGCCGGCCATGGAGATCGCAAAAATCGGCCAATATGCCGAGAACGTTTTTTTCAAAAAACCATGCGGTCTCATGGATCAGGCCGCCTGTGCCCTTGGAAGTATGGTACATATTGATTTTTATAATCCAAATGAACCAAAGATTGAACAGGTTGATTTTCAACCGGCAACTGTGGGATACTGTTTATGCGTCACAAACACCAAAGGCTCCCACGCCTCTTTAACAAAAGAGTACGCATCCATTCCAAAGGATATGAAGGATGCTGCAGGGGTATTTCACAAAGAATTTTTGGCAGAGGTTCCCTTGGACCTTGTCTATTCCAACCTGTCAGAGATTCGAGAAAAGGCCGGTGATATGGCCGCCCTTCGCGCCATTCATTTTGTAGAGGAAACCAAACGCGCCGTTGCGGAAACCGAAGCGTTAAAGAAGGGAGATTTTAAAGAATTTTTAGCCCTGGTAAAGGCCAGCGGAGATTCTTCCTACAAATACCTTCAAAACGTTTTTACCCCAAGGGATGCAGAGCATCAAAGCCTTTCCATCGGCCTTGCTTTTAGCGACCATTTACTTCATAATGAGGGTGCGTCCCGGGTTCACGGTGGCGGATTTGCAGGAACCATTCAGGCCTTTGTTCCAAAAGAGCTGGTAACGTCCTACAAAGATTCCATGGATGAATTATTTGGTGATGACGCATGCACCGTATTGCAGATCAGAAAGTACGGCGGAATTCAAGTGATGTAAGGAGAACTTAGAATGAAGAGTATTTTGGTATTAGGCGGAGCGGGATACATCGGCTCCCACACCGTATACGAATTAATTGATAACGGAAAAGATGTGGTTGTCGTGGATAACCTGCAGACCGGACACAAAGAAGCCATTCACCCAAAGGCCAGATTTTACCAGGGTGACATCAGAGATCGTAAATTTATGGACTCTGTTTTTGAAAAAGAAGACATTGGAGGGGTCATTCACTTTGCTGCCTGCTCTCAGGTTGGAGAAAGCATGCAGGACCCGTTAAAATATTACAACAATAACCTCTATGGAACTGAGGTGGTTTTGGAAAGTATGGTAGCCCACGGAATTGATAAGATTGTATTCTCTTCCACCGCTGCCACATACGGTGAACCGGAAAATATTCCAATTGTGGAAACCGATGCCACCGTTCCAACCAACTGCTATGGCGAAACCAAGCTTTCCATGGAAAAGATGATGAAATGGACCGGGGTTGCCCATCCTTTAAGATATGTGGCACTTCGCTATTTTAACGCCTGCGGCTGTCATCCAAACGGACTTTTGGGAGAGGGCCACGATCCGGAAACCCATTTGATTCCAATTATTTTGCAGGTGGCCAACGGCACTCGGCCATCCATTTCCATTTTCGGTAACGATTACGATACCAAAGACGGCACCTGCGTCCGTGATTATATTCACGTATGTGATTTAGCCACAGCTCATATTTTAGCGTTGGAATATTTAATGGAAGGCAAGGAAAGCAACGTCTTCAACCTTGGAAACGGTGTTGGTTTTACCGTTTCTGAAGTTATTGAATGCACCCGCAAGGTTACAGGACATCCAATCCCTGCAGTGATTGCACCTCGTCGTGCCGGCGATCCTTCTACCTTAATCGCCTCCAGCCAAAAGGCCAAAGAGGTATTACACTGGAATCCCAAATACGATTCTTTGGAAACCATTATTGAGACTGCCTGGAACTGGCACAAACAACACATCAACGGTTACAATTCCTAGGATATATATAGAAAAACCAACAGAAGCGCCGGTTATTCCGACGCTTCTGTTGGTTCTTTATCTGAAAAAGTCAAATAATTTCCTTCATGTTTTTTACTTAAATACATCGCTCTGTCCGCAGCTGTATATAACTCATCAAAGGAGGTTTTATAACTTCCGTCATACTCCACAGCTCCCACGCTGACACAAACATTGATGTCCTGCAGCTGCTCAATGGAGATTTTCTTAATTTTGCTAAAAAATCGTTCCACGCTCTTTTTATATATGAGTCTGGTATTCTTCCCTGTAATGTAGAAACCGAATTCATCGCCTCCAAGGCGCATGGTAACGTCCACATCACGAAATGATTGCTTCAAACAATTGGCAATCTCTATTAACACCTGATCTCCCACAGCATGTCCGTGAGTATCGTTAATCAGTTTAAAATGGTCACAGTCCATTATACAAAACAGGCCCGCAGTTCTCTCCTTTAGCAGCTCGCTGACCTGCTTTTGCCCACTGGTACGGTTACGAATCTTAGTCATTCCGTCAATTTCGGAAATTTCCAACAAATGATTCTTCATTCGTTTCTCTTCGTCAATATCCTGTACCGCAAAAAGAAAATGCTTCGGTATTCCTTTTTCATAATCGGTAGGAATCCAAAGTGCTCTGCTCCATCCTACCACACTGTCTTCGTATTCACAGGCAATAAATTCCTTATCGCCGATTCGTTTCATTAGGGTAAAAAGGTTTACAAACTCAATATAGGAATCCCTGCTATGTTCTTTTACCGCAAAGTAACACCAGTTCAAAAAGGATTTCTGAATATCCCCTTTGCTGTCAAACAGTTCTCTGATACTGTCGCTGGCGCCGATTTCTTCAAAAGAACCGTCAAAGCGATCCACATAATAAATGGCCACAAAACTCTTCATCAAACCGCCTACAATCTGCATCTGTTCCTGCAGTTCTTTGTTCTTCTCATTTACAGAATCATAGGCACTCTGCAGTTTCTTCTTACTGGCTTCTTCCTTCTCAATGCTCTCGGTGATATTCACCACATAACCACGGTATTGAAGCACGTCCTTCTCTGTACTTTCCACCTGGGCCCCTCCGGCACGCAGCCAAATCCATCCCTTCAACGGATGCTTCCATCGATAAGTGGATTCTGAAAAGTTCTCCCTGGACATACTTCTTAGGGATGTAATTACATTCTTGCGATCCTCATTGTGAATTCTTCCAAGCCATTCCTGATAGGTATCTTCTTCATCGGCCAAAAACCCTTGTCCAAGAAGCATTCGTATGGTGCTGTCCATGTACATCTTAGGTTCTTTACCCTCTCTTCGTTCCATAGTCCAAAGGCCGGTGGATAAATTGGAAAGGGTTCTTTCTGTTTCCACCCGGTTTCTGGCCAATTCTTCCTTGGCCAAATCCCGCTCTGCCATGGTCGTTTCCAACTGTCTGGCAAGATCGTCCACGCATCGAAAGGCAATCACCGCATTTCCTTCATCTCCAACTTTCACAAACAACATTTCAAAAAATTCACGTCCGCTTAAATTGGGTTCTGCACGGTAACGTAACACAAAGCTGCCTTCTGCTTCCAGGCGCTTCTTTACCTTTTTCCGGTCCGTTTCCCGTTTCATATATTCTTTCTGTTCATCCACCACCACAATATCAATGATATCAAGCAGTGTCTGTGTCAGGCAATTGGTGGATTTTGCAAGACCTCTTGCTTCGGTATTAAGGTCTCCCTCTAATCTGTACAAAATAAAAGTATCCTTGTCTAAATCTACATAGTAGACGGAAGGATACTCCACACTTAATGCCTCTAATATCTTGAAATCTAAGTTCCTATTGTCTTTCACGGTTATTCTCCTGATAAAGCGATAATCAATTGTAATTATAAAGGATTCTCCGGGATATATCAACTGAATAAAATGTGAAAAGCATGGCCTAAGCCATGCTTCTCACTGCGCGTTATTGAAATTATATGGATGATTATTTCGGATTTGTCTTATAGAAATTACTTTCCTTGACAGGTATTATAATACCCCAGGTACAGGTTTTTCGCAAAAACCATTTTGTTTCTTGACAAGAAACATTCATTTTGTTAGAATCGTAACAGGAAATTTTTTCCAAATATCTAGGGGGTTTTAGAATCTATTCTACGTTTGAAAATTTATTTTTTAAACTAAAAGTAGATTTTAAGGAAACAGAAAAATGTATAAAAATAATTCAATTCAAGATTTCGTTGGGGAAAACATTAAGAAATTCAGAAAGGCGGAAGGCCTTTCTCTTGAGGAATTGGCAGGACGTGTTTACAAGAGTAAGTCCACCATTTCCAAGTATGAAAAGGGCACTATTTCCATTGACATTGCCACACTGGATGAAATCGCCAAGGCATTGGAAGTGGACGTGTCCATGCTTTTATCCATGCCGGATGCACCAAAAAACGTCTCGGCCATGGGCAGACAATTGGACGATCGTTATTTTTACGCTTATGACGGCAGAAGTAAGCGCATTATTAAAAGCGTTATTGAAACCTATGCCACAGAGGATCCTAAGACCTACGCCGTTCGATTCTTTTATGACGTGCCTCGTTATGACAAGAAAGATGAGTGTTCCTCACTTTTTAAAGGAGAATGTGCCAAGTATGAAATGCTTGAGAACTTCTCCCTTGAAAATATGCGTCATCCCATTGAACAATTGTGGATGTGTCTTGCGGGAGGTCTTTCCCACAATCAGCTTCAGCTGGGACTTTTTGCCGGCTTATACAACACCACACTGCTTCCGGCAGTTCGTAAAGTGGCCGTCAGTCCCGCACCGATTCCGGAGTCGGAACTAATGAAGTACCTTCTTCTTACCAAAGAAGACTTTCAAAAAATCAAAAAAATGAACCTGTTCATTATTGACGAGTTCATTTCCTAAAAAAATTAAGTCGGGGATTTTCATCCCCGACTATTATATTCTTATTTATTGCATGTGTTGTACATATGCTCTACCAAATCAAGAACCTTGCTACTGTAACCCCACTCGTTGTCATACCATGCAAGTAATTTTACAAAGTGGTCATTTAACATAATTCCTGAAGTTTCATCGAAGATACAAGTCTCTGTGCATCCCTTTAAGTCCTGAGATACCACATCTTCGTCTACATATCCGATGATACCTTTCATTTCGTTTTCGGAAGCCTTCTTAATGTGCTCACAAATATCATCATAATCTGCCTTCGTTTTCAAACGTACTGTTAAGTCAACGATGGAAACATCATTTACCGGTACTCTGAAGGACATACCTGTAAGTTTTCCCTTCATATCCGGGATAACAAGTCCGCAAGCCTTTGCTGCACCTGTGGTAGATGGAATAATGTTGTTAAATACAGAACGTCCTGTTCTCCAGTCACGTCCGGCTCTTGCATCAACTGCCTTCTGTTTTGCAGTTGCAGCGTGAATGGTTGACATTAAACCTTCTTCAATTCCATATACATCGTTAATTACTTTTACAAGTGGCGCAAGGCAGTTTGTTGTACAGGATGCATTGGATACCACATCCATGTCCGGTGTATATTCAGTATGATTTACACCCATAACGAATGTCGGCATAATGCTGTCTTTACTTGGAGCTGTGATTACAACTTTCTTAGCTCCCTGTGCCAAGTGTTTGGATGCTTTCTCTACGGTGTTAAACTGGCCTGTAGATTCAATAATGTACTCTGCTCCACAGCTTGCCCAATCAATTTTCTCGATTTCACTTTCGCTGAAAACTCTGATCTTCTTGCCGTTTACAATGATACAATCTTTTCCGGCTTCTACCGTTCCGTTAAATCTTCCATGTACACTGTCATAACGAATCATGTAAACCATATGTGGAATATCTGCATTTCTTAAATTAATACCACATAAGTTAAATACATCACTACGTTCCATAATCAGACGAAATACTACTCCGCCGATTCGTCCAAAACCATTAATACCTACGTTAATCATTACTGTTCCTCTTTTTCTTTTAATTCTTTAGTAGAATATTCATAATTGCCGTAAGAATTCTAACACAGTATGTCAAAACATGCAACCGCCATTTGTGAACTTTCCGTGTTATAAAAACAGCTGTGCGGCGCAAATCAGTGCCACGCACACATACTGTATAGGAGACATTTTTTCCTTAAAATAGAGCCTACTCACTATGTTTACAAGGATTATCACACCCACGCTGTACACCGGATACACCACGTATGACGGCAATATCAGTACAGCTCTTAATATCAGCCATGAAGAAAAATAATTAAAGATTCCCATGGCAATCCCCCAGAGAATCTCCTTTTTCTCCAGCGGTACCTTTTTAACAAGGCCCCAAACAAGACATATGATCATAGCCATAAAAAAGGTATAGAACAAAAATAAGTTGTCATATTCCCCAAGTTGTAAAATTCCCACCACTTTATTCATCATGTCGGTGCATCCACCCACCAGAAAAAGCAGCATCAAAAGAAGGGGATACTTTACTTTCTCCCCTCCTGCAGGCACTAAATTAATCAATAAAATGGCTGCCACAGAAAGTCCCACTCCAAACCATTGCCATCCCGTTGGGGTTTCCCCAAAGAAAACCACGGAAAGCATTACGGGAACCAGCACTCCAAGATGGCTAAAAGCCGCTGCCAGTGCCGTTCCGTTTTTTCGGATATTGGCCTGGTTAATTAACAGAGTTCCTACGAACAATCCACCATTTATTATACCAATGCAAAAAGTTTTTTGCATCCCCAAAGAAGCCGGAATCACCGACTTGTCTTTTAAAAACAGAAAGCAAAATAAGGTGGCCACAAGGTAATTGACCCCCAGCATGACCTGGCTGTTTTTCTGCTCCTTGGTCATGCGAAGGGTTAAGGTCATGAGACTGCTGCACAGAAGTGCTCCGATCAAGTAAAACATGTGTTGTATTCCTCCTGTTGTTAGATAAATTTCTGAATCACCTTAAACAGCTTCTCAATGCTGATTGGTTTTGCAATGTGGTCATTCATACCTGCTTCCATGGCATTTTTACGATCTTCCTCAAAGGCATTGGCTGTCATAGCCACAATCGGTGTGTTGGCAATGATTTCATTTTCCAGGTGTCGGATGGCTCTTGTTGCTTCGTAACCATTCATTTGCGGCATCATAATATCCATTAATACAAGATCGATAAATCCCGGTTTTTCATTTTCCATATAGTTCACAGCCTGCATTCCATCGGAGACGCTGTACACTTCAAAGCCCGCCTCCGTTAAAATGGTCTCGGCGATTTCTCTGTTCAAATCCACATCATCCACCAAAAGAATTCGTTTTCCTTTGAATTCTGCAGGAATCACATCCTTGTCTTCTTCCACCTTGCTGTTGTGGGTCTGAATATCCTGAATCACCCGATATAACTCTGATACAAAGATTGGTTTCGGGCAAAATGCAGTAGCTCCCGCTTCCACAGCCTCTCTTTCAATATCCGTCCAGTCATAGGCGGTTAAAACCACAATCGGCGGTTCTTCTCCTACTTCTTTTCGAAGCTTTTTAATCAGTTCAAGGCCATTCATATCCGGCATAATCCAGTCCACAATGTAGCCATCATAGGCAGAACCCTCATCCTTTGCGTATTTTGTTCTTACCAGGGCATCATCGCCTCTGCTGGACCACTCTGCCTCCATGCCCATGTTCTTCAAAATACGGCATACGTTGATGCAGGCCTCTGTACTGTCATCCACCACCAACGCTCTCTTTCCGTAAAGATTTGCGTAAGTCATGTTTTCCTTTGGATCGTCGCATACCTTTAAGCGAAGCTGAATGCTGATTTTGGTACCTTTTCCCGGTTCACTTTCAATGGAAATGGTGCCCTTCATTAAATCCACAATGTTTTTGGCAATGGACATTCCAAGTCCGGTTCCCTGAATAAATCGTACGGAAGAGCGCTCCTCACGGCTGAAAGGTTCAAAAATATGTTTGACAAACTCTCTGCTCATACCGATACCGGTATCTTCCACTTCAAAAATAAAGTCTGCAAAACCATCCGGTGCATTTTCCTTTTCAATAATGCGAATGCACACATCTCCCCCTTCTTCGGTGAACTTAATGGCATTTCCCGCACAGTTTAAAAGTACCTGGTTTAATCGCAGTTTATCGCATTCCACGCACTCATGAGTAACGTTCATGGAATCAATAAAGAAGTTGATATTTTTCTTTTTCACATCGGCCTGCAAAATATTTCGAAGACTGTAAATAATCTCCGGCAGTTCACATGGTTTATTTTCAATCTGCACCTTTCCGCTTTCAATACGGCTCATATCCAGCACATCATTGATCAGCGCCAAAAGGTGATTGTTGGCCGTTTCAATTTTGACAAGACAGTCTTTTACCCTCTCGGAGTCCTCCGCATGACTTATGGCCAGATTGGTAAAACCGATAATTGCGTTCATCGGAGTTCTGATATCGTGAGACATGTTGTTTAAGAAGGTGGTTTTTGCCATGTTGGCGTGTTCCGCCACATTTAAAGCATCCTCCAGTTTTCGTTTCTGTTCCTGTTCGTTACGCACCTCTTCATCTGCATCTGCCAGACCCACAACGTAACCTACCTTGCTCTCCTCATTTTCAATGCAGGCAATGGTAATCTTGGCATAGCGGATACCTTCCGCACTATAGGAAGCATAGGTTCTGCTGATAACTTCCTCCGGCTCCATATTTTCTTTTAGCCAGTCAAAATCCGTAACCTCTTTTACGCTGTCCCGATAAGAAATCTCCACGTACTTTTTAATCATGCGGTCTTTTTGCTCGCTGAAGCAAAAGTTTCTATGCTCTCCAAGCCCAAATGCCCGAATACTTTCGTCACTTAGCACATACGGAATGGCAGTATCTGTATCCGGATACAAATAACATACGGTATGATACTTGTTCGCCAGGGCATTTACAATTCGACTATAGCGGAATTTCTCTCGTTCTTCCTCAAGAAGCTTACTCTCCATGGCGATTTTCTCTTTTTCCACTTCGTTTTCTTTTTCTTGTTTATAACGTTTGCGCTCCAGTTTTGCCAACGTCAACTGTGCAATAATGGCAGTTAAAATCAATCCTGCAAGGATAATTTTCATCTGTAGCTGTCCGTACTTTGTAATCTCATTCCGAATCGCATCAATTTCGTCATCAAAGGTGCCGCCTTTGACACATACAGACATGTACCAGTCTGTGCCGGCCACCTTACTGTAGTACATATTGTAGTTTTCTTTTCCGGCATAAAACTCAAAATATCCGTCATCACCTTTTTGCATGCTGCTTTTTATCACATCCGCATCGGTACCTTCTTCCAGAGTACCGTATTTATCCAACAGGTCAAAAAGATTATCCTCGTATTTGCTGAACTTATTACTGGATATAAAGGTTCCGCTTTGATCCATCAGATTACAATAAATACGGTTCTCCCCTGTGGTGGTGGAAAACAAATCGATAATAGAGTCGGTATAAATACCGCAAAGACAGGACGTTACCTGATTTCCCAAAATGGTAAGGTTCTCCACCGGACAGGCTAAAATAATCATATCCCTGTGATTTCCGGATTTAATGGAAGTAATGGTGGGTCTGATAATTTCATCCGCCAAAAAGCTGCATCGCGAAATACTTGAGAACGTTGCCTCCTCGGTATACACCATGCCGGTATCATCCACAAAAGCAAAAAGGTTTAATCCGTTTACTTTTTTAATGTTCTTGATTTCTTTTCGAAGCTCTGCCTTGTCATCCATGTCTTTTTCCGAAAGCACTTCCACAATGGAGTCCATTCGATTCAGACGTTCTCTGAGCATTTTCATTAAAACCGCACTTCGACGCTCTGAAATTTCCTTCAGATAAAATGCATTCATTTCCCAAATTACTTCATCTGACTTTTCAGAGGATGACTTTTGAAACACCTGACCGGAAGCTGCAATAAAACCAATAATCATCAACGTAGCAACTCCCAAAATGATCAAATATCTTTTTCGAATTTGGAAAATTTCTTTCATTATCTTTTTCAATGTTTCTTTCTCCTAGTCCATTTTGTGATATACCTTATTTCCATCCTCTGCCATTTTATCCAGTCCCATCTCTTGTAGTTTCCTATATTCTGTCCAGAATTCCTTGGTGGAAATTTTGCCTTTGATCACATTATTTCTTAATGTACAGAATTTCTTCGTCAAAAGACGACTTCTGTGCTTTACATAACTTTCCGTTTCCAATGTGGAAACAGGACTATAATACAATCCCTGATTCACCTCTGCAAGTCCTTTATAAAATTCCACACTGTCTCTTTCCAGCTCCTCTACATTTTTTCCCATAAAAAGGCACTGCATAAATGCCTCTTCCTGGAAGTAACCGCCAAAGGGTTCAAACTGGCATCCGGCTTTTCGATAATTGGTAAAACCGGTGTTCACCATCTCGTCTTTTAAAACAGGTCGGCCATCCACTCTATCATAGCTTACCCCTTCAATACCGTAGCAATAAAGGTTCGATCCTTCTTCTCCATACATCCAGTTAAACAGCTTTACAATGTCCTTCGCTTTTCCTTCATTATATGCCTGGGCCGTAATGCACCATACATTGGTGATCATGTTACGCTCCTGCAACATCTGGTCTCCAAACGGACCTTTTACCGGTTTGGTGGAAATCCAAAGGGCATCTTTTTCTCCTTTTTTATTCAATTCTTCCGTTGATGTACGGCAACGTTCTGCCCAGGTAAACACGGTACCCACTTTGTTTTCATTCATGGCTTTTGCCATTTCATCCCCATTTCGGTTTTCGAAATCAGGATCCAACAATCCTTCTTCATAAAGCATTCGCACCTGCTTCAAAAAGTCTTTGTAACGAGGATGATTGGCAGTAAGTGTGTATGTACCATCATCTAATACGCAAAACAGACTGTCCCTGGAACACTTAATTCCAAAGGCATTTAAAAGGGGAACCATGGACATTTCGCCGTTGTCCCCCTGCTCCATCATCAGTGGGATTTCGTCGGTTGTATCCCCATCGCCGTTCATATCGTTATCCCGGATTCCTTCCCACAACCGAATCCAGTCATTCCAGGTGGTTGGCTCCTTCATGTTCAATTTATCCAACCAGTCCTTTCGAACCATCATGGTTTGGGCACCCTGAACATTGGTGATTTTCGGGAAAGAATAAATATGACCGTCGGCCTGGCGCCACTTGTCCATATTTTCTTCTCCCACTGCTTTTACAATGTTGGGCATCTCATCCAGGTAATCATCCAATGGCACAATCAATTCGTCTTTAGCCATATCCATAATTCCAAAAGTCTCCGGCACAATAATATCCGGCATGTTATCTTTACCCATTAAAATGGTGGATGCGATAACACCTTCGTAGTCTTCCACTTCGTTCCAGTCCACCTTCACCTCTGCATTGGTAAGTTTCTTTATGGCCGGCCATAAATAACAGTCCTCATACTCCCTTGGGTACTCCCCAAAAAATGCACCGATGCCTGTTATTTTTAATGTATTGTCAAAGTGTAGCTCCTTACTGGGTTTCAACGTCTCTGCCCCTTTGACCAGATTCTTTCGAAGAACCTCCGAAGCTACTTCCGTATGAGCTTTTGATTTTTCTTCTACCTTTACTTCTTCTTTTTTCCCACATCCGCTAATCAGACCCAATACCATGGTCCCAATTAAGATCAAACATCCAAAGCGTTTCATATTGTTTCTCTCCTAACCTTACAACTGCTTCAAACTTTTTTACAATATTGGCGCTATCATTTTTTAATAACGCAATTCATAGCTTTTCATATTAAGTGTAACATTTATCTGCTTCAATAACAACAATTTTCTGTCTATTCCATAAAATTGCCAGCAAGATATTCACTATGCTATAATTATTGTACAAATTTATGGGAGGTTATTATGCTGTATTTGACAAAAGACCATATTCAAAAGGCCATCTCCATGAGAGAGATGATAGAATCCAACAAAAAAGCCTTTGCTATGCTGACTGAGGGAAAAATAGACAGCCCTCTGCGTACCGTTATCAACGGAGAACTTGGTACGTTTCTTTTTATGCCTGCTTACTGCAAAGGAATTCATGCAGCAGCGCTAAAAGTGGTGAACGTTTTCCCTGAAAATCTGAAAAAGGGCCTTGCCTCTTCTCCGGCACAGGTAACCTTAATCGACGGTGATACTGGCTATATCAAAGCCATTTTGGACGGCACCTTTGTAACTGCCATGCGTACCGGCGCCATTACCGGAGCCGCCTTTGACCTGCTTGCCAAAGAACATTGCACTGTTGGCGCGTTATTTGGAACCGGGGGGCAGGCCGCCATGCAGCTGGACGCCATGCTCTGTTCCAGACGCCTTGAAAAAGTGTACGTGTATAGCCGAACCAGATCTCGCCTGGAAGCTTTTTGTGACGAAATGAATCAGCGTTACAAATCTTGTGGCACCACCATCATTGCCGCCGCTTCCCCGGATGAAGCCGTAGAACAGGCAGATTTAATTGTGACCGCCACCACTTCCCCGGTTCCTGTTTTTGATGCCTCCAAGGTAAAAGAAGGCGCCACCATCAGCTGTATCGGAACCTATGAACCAACAAAGCATGAACTTGACGGCAACATTTTTACCAAAGCGGGAAAGGTGATTTGTGATGACAAAGATGCCTGTCTTTCCGAGACGGGAGATCTTTTAATTCCAATAAAAGAAGGACTCTTAAAAGAGTCCAACATTTTAGGTTCTCTTGGAGATGTGGTTTTAGGTAACATCCCAAAAAGAGAAAATGATCATGAAATTATTGTCTTTGAATCTGTAGGTGTGGCAGCCCTTGATTTATTTGCCGCAGGCACCATTTACGACAGTGCAAAGGCAAAGGGCATCGGAACTGTGTTAGATTAGTTCAATGCTTGGTGATACGTAGTAGTAATAGGATTTCTTCTTGCAATAGGCCTTGATTTTCTTAATTAATGAAGCATCTTTGGTATATTCAAGAAGAAAGACTTTACTGCCGTCTTTTTTACAACGTTTTATATACTGCTTATAATATGCGGAGGTTTCCTTGTCCTGAACGCCACATTTCTTCTTCTCAAAATCATAGTTGGTGAAAACATCTTCCTGGTTCACCCCGGTCATTATCTCTTTGGCTGATCCGTTTTCATCCATGTAAGCCGTAATATAACTGTCTCCCCCATTGATAATCACTTCTTTCTTAAGACTTCTCAGTTCCTTTAAGATATCCGTCAGCCCCTGATAAATGCGGTCTTTGTGGTAGACATAGTACACATCGCAATTATCGATAAAAAAGCCATCTACGCCCTTTTTCTTATACTGTTTTGCAAGACGAATCACATGCTTTTGCCAGGCCTCTTTTGAAACATCCACCCAGCGCTCCTCTTCCCAGTTTTCATACTCTCCCAGGGTATATTGTTCGTATTCGTCATAATAATCCCGGAAATTCTCCACCGATCCCACATTTAAGTAGGTATACACAGTAATTCCCTTCTTGTGCAGTTTTTCAATGGATGACTTACTGAAATACTCTGCGTCAATAACCACTCGCTTATAATTATAAAGTTTCTTTATGGAAGACTGGTCAATTCCAAGAAATACCCCATAGGGCTTTTTCTTTGCCGCAAGGCTCTCTCCTTTATAAAAACCTGCTGCCACCATCATGGCAAAAACCAAAATTCCAATACCAATCAAATATTTCTTTTTCATAGGCTCTCTCCTTTGTGTTATGATTATACACTTTTTACCGGAAAAAGAAACTAAAAAAAGATTCAGGAGCAACATTAAACTCCTGAACCTTTCATAAAAATGTATGTATTTGGGTATTTACTACCTATTTGGGGCATTAATCTAAATCTTCTGTGATTGACTTTAAGCACATGAAGTTCTGTAAGTAATCCCTTGTACCTGTCTTAGCATCTGTACCGGACATATTAACTCCACCGAATGGATGGTTCAATACAACTGCTGCAGTACTCTTACGATTGAAGTAAAGGTTACCAACGTTGAATTCACGTTTCGCCTGCTGGATGTTGGCTCTGTTCTCACTGTAAACAGATCCTGTCAAACCATACTCTGTCTGGTTTGCAACATCAAGTGCTTCCTGGAAGCTGTTCACCTTAACAACAGCACATACAGGTCCGAAGATTTCTTCATTTGCAACTCTTGCATCCTTAGATACATTGGTTACAATTGTTGGCTCTAAGTAGAAACCTTTTTCATCGCTGTACTTACCGCCACATGCGATGGTTCCTTCTTCTTCACCAATCTTGATATATTTTACAACATTGTCAAAGGATCCCTGGTTAATTACAGGTCCACATGTCTTGTTGTCTCTTCCTTCACCCTGATCAGCAGTCATTTCCTTTGTAACTGCTACCAGTTCTTTTACAAAGTCATCATATACATCTGCAAGAACAAGTGCTCTTGAACAAGCAGAACATTTCTGACCCTGGAATGTAAATGCAGAACCGGCAACACCCTGTGCTGCTTTCTTAAGATCTGCAGTAGAATCAACGATGATTGCGTTCTTTCCACCCATCTCAGCAACGACTCTCTTAAGCCAGATCTGTCCTTCATTTACATGAGCAGCATGCTCGAAGATACGGCATCCAACTTCTTTGGATCCTGTGAAGTTGATGAATCTTGTTAACGGATGATCTACGATGGAATCTCCGATATCGGATCCACGTCCAGGAATATAGTTAAATGCTCCATCCGGGAATCCTGCTTTCTTTACTAATTCCATGAATTTATAACATGTAATTGGTGTATCGGAAGATGGTTTACATACAAATGTATTTCCTGTTACAAGTGCAGCTACACACATTCCTGCCATAATGGAGAATGGGAAGTTCCAAGGTGGAATAATACATCCAACACCGATTGGAATATATACTGCCTTTGTTAACTCGTTGGATGGCTGAAGCTCTAATCCTTTATCTAACTCTTCTGCAAATTTTGCATAGGAATTGAAGAAGTCAAGTGCTTCGCAAAGCTCTCCGTCAGCTTCGCCCCAGTTCTTTCCACTTTCAAGAACGTTCCATGCATCTAAGTAATAACGATTCTGATCTACAAGATGAACAAGTCTCTTTACACAACGAACTCTTTCATCAATACATGTATTGCTCCATGTCTTGAATGTTTCATAAGCAGTTTCAATGGCCTTATCACCAAGTTCTTTAGAGCAGGAACTTACCTGTCCCAAAACTTCTTTATTACCCGGGTTGATGGATGTGATCTTCTTCTCTGTAGTGATCTTTTCTCCACCGATGATTAATGGGTAATCATTTCCCTTTTCTGCATCAACCTGTTTAAATGCTTCAAGTAATTTTGCTTTATGCTCTTCACATGTAAAGTCAAGTTCTTTCGCATTTTCAAAATAGTTAGCTAACATGTCAATCCTCCTATATATTCTTTTTTAGATAAAAACAATTTTGCTTTAATTATTTTAAATCGATAGGTTTAAATAAATGAACCTCACTAGAACAAAGTCTAATGCGATTTCACACTTTTGTCAATAAATTAGAGCATAATTTTGAATTCTTATCAATTTCACCAATTTTCATAAAACTACCGGGCACAAAATATGTTAATTATTAATAATGACAGAAAATTCACATTCAAATGCTCAATAGAAAGATGCTTTTGGTAATGAGATATTGTAATCTGATTGTTATTAGCTTAACACTTGTAATTACTTTTTTCAATTATATTTGTGAGATAAGATTAACCATTTCGATTGCTCCAAGAGCACAATCGTATCCCTTGTTACCTGCTTTGGTACCTGCACGCTCAATGGCCTGCTCAATATTTTCTGTGGTAAGCACTCCAAACATTACCGGTACTTCTGTATTTAAAGATACCTGAGCGATACCCTTGGATACTTCTGCACAGACATAGTCATAATGTGTGGTGTTTCCGCGAATCACTGCGCCAACGCAAATCACTGCGTCGTACTTTCCGGATTTTGCCATTTTTTCAGCAATCATAGGGATTTCAAATGCTCCCGGTACCCATGCAGTGGTAATATTGTCCTCATTGACTCCGTGTCTTGTAAGACCATCCAAAGCTCCTCCCACCAACTTGTTGGTGATAAATTCGTTAAAACGGGCAGCTACAATACCCACTTTCATTCCCTCTTTTGCTACTACACTTGCTGATAATACGTTCATTTTTCTTTCCTCCTACTCCTGTGTTAATACATGACCCATTTTTTCTTTTTTGGTTCTTAAATAAAATTCATCAAATTTTTGTGGTGCAATTTCAATCGGCACACGTTCCTTGATGGTCAATCCATAGCCGTCAAGTCCGTATACCTTATCCGGATTATTGGTTAAAAGTCGAAGCTCTTTTAATCCAAGATCGCGAAGGATCTGAGCTCCAAGCCAATACTCACGAAGATCCGGTGCAAATCCAAGATCCAGGTTGGCTTCCACCGTATCTCTACCCTGTTCCTGTAATTCGTAGGCCTTTAATTTATTAATCAGTCCGATGCCTCGACCTTCCTGTCTCATATATAAAATAACTCCACGGCCTTCTTTTTCAATCATTTCCATGGCCTTTGCCAGCTGTTTTCCACAATCGCAACGCAAAGATCCAAACACGTCTCCGGTTAAGCACTCGGAGTGAACACGGCAAAGCACATCTTTTCCGTCTCCAATATCACCTTTTACCAGTGCAATGTGATGTTCTCCGGTTAAGGTGCTCACATATCCATAGGCCTTAAACTCACCATACTCGGTAGGTAATTTTACCTCTGCCTCACGGCTTACGTAGCACTCGTGCAATCTCTTATAATCCTGTAATTCTTTGATGGTAATAAATTTAATGTTATATTCTGTGGCTAATTTTTTTAACTCTTCGGTGCGCATCATATGTCCGTCATCTGACATGATTTCACAGCAAAGTCCGCATTCTTTCAATCCTGCAAGACGCATTAAATCAACGGTTGCTTCCGTATGTCCGTTTCGTGTTAAAACACCGCCTTTTTTGGCAATCAATGGGAACATATGTCCCGGTCTGCGGAAGTCCTCCGGCTTGGCATCGTCCTCTGTGGCCTTATTGGCTGTCAGTGCTCTTTCATAGGCGCTGATTCCTGTGGTGGTGTCCACATGATCGATACTTACGGTAAAAGCAGTGCAATGATTGTCTGTGTTTTCGCTTACCATCTGTGGCACATTTAACTTATGTCCCAGTTCCTCAGACATTGGCATACAAATCAAACCTTTTCCATGTACTGCCATAAAGTTCATGGTATCGCCCGTAACCAGCTCTGCGCTGCAGATGAAATCTCCTTCGTTTTCGCGATCGGGATCGTCGGTTACCATAACGATTTTACCCTGTTTAATGTCCTCAATGGCTTCTTCCACTGTGTTAAATTTAAATTCGCTCATACTGTTTCCTTTCTGTCTTAAAACCCGTGTTCCATTAAAAATTCCATGGAAATCCCCTTTTTCTCAGGTACCTCTTCCTTAGGTTTCATTAATTTCTCAATGTATTTTCCAACGATATCATTTTCCAAATTTACAATATCATTTGGTTTTTTCGCTAAAAGTGTGGTTTCTTCTCCGGTGTGCGGTATTACAGACACCTTGAAAAGACTGTCATCCACATAGGCCACCGTCAGGCTGATACCGTCAATGGCAATGGATCCTTTTTCCACAATGTAATGCAATAGATTTTGATCGCAGGCAATGCTGACCCACACCGCGTTTTCTTCCCGCTTCATTTCGGTAATCACACCGGTTCCGTCAATGTGTCCGCTGACAATGTGTCCGCCAAAACGTCCATTCATGGCCATGGCCCGCTCAAGGTTCACCTTGCTTCCAATGTCCAAAGCTCCAAGGCTTGTTCTGCGCATGGTCTCTGCCATTACGTCTGCGGTAAAAGTGTTTCCGGTCATTTGGGTCACTGTAAGGCACACCCCGTTCACCGCAATACTGTCGCCGATTTTGGTTCCCTCAAGTACCTTCCCGGCTTTTATCTCCAGAAATCCGGATGTGGCTCCGGATACTTTTTTCTTAATTTCTCCCTGTTCTTCAATAATTCCCGTAAACAAGTTGTCACCCCCTAACGTCATATTGAAGAAGTACATCTTCATCAAATTCCATAATTTTTGGTTTTTCCAGGACTAAGGCTTCGTTCACCTTCTCTGCCCCATCTCCTTTTACCGGAGTATAGCTACTGTTTCCACCAAATACTTTGGCTCCGATATAAACATAAACCCGATTCACCAGCTTTTCATCCAAAAAGGCGCCGCTTACTGTTCCGCCTCCTTCTACCAGAATGCCGTCAATTCCCAATTCTCCGACTTTTATCAGCAGTTGCTGCAAGTCCACATGTTGATTCTTCTTTGGCAAAAACAATACGGTGACTCCCTTTTCCTCCAAGGCCTTCACCTTTTGGTTCTCTGTTTCTTCAAGGCTTGTGGCCACAATGGTTTTGATTTCTTTTGCCGTGTTCACAAGTTGTGATGTAAGGGGAATCTGCAGCCTTGTATCGCATACGATGCGCACCGGATTTCGATATGTTGTTTCCTCTGAATTCAGTCGTACGTTTAACATTGGATCATCCGCCAGCACGGTATTGATTCCCACCAGAATTCCCATGTAATAATTACGCAGGATATGCACATGCTTTCTGGCAGTTTCACCGGTAATCCACTGGCTGTCCCCGGTCTTTGTTGCAATCTTTCCGTCTGCGGTCATGGCATATTTTAATGCCACAAAAGGCGTTTTTTTTGTAATATAGTGGAAGAACACCGGATTGATTTCATCACATTCTTCCCTCATAAAATCCTGCACCACTTCTATGCCTGCCTCCTGAAGCATCTTTGCTCCTTTTCCCGCCACCTTGGGATTGGGATCTCTGGAGCCGATTACAACTCTCTTTAACTTGTGCTCCATAATGGCCTCTGTGCATGGAGGTGTTTTTCCGTAGTGGCAACAAGGCTCCAAGGTCACATATATGGTTGCTCCCTCTGCACTTTCCCTGCAATCTGCCAGGGCATTTCTCTCAGCATGAAGCTCCCCGTATTTTCTGTGATAACCTTCTCCAATGATGCGGCCGTCTTTTACAATAACTGCCCCCACCATAGGGTTGGGATTGGTTGCTCCTGCTCCCTTTTTGGCCAGTTCAATGGCTCTTAACATATAATCTCTATCTTCCATTTGGTTACCTCTTGTTTTTCAGGCTTGTGATTATCTACTATAAAAAAGCTCCGGAAAACATTTCCAGAGCTTCTAAATACACTTATTCCATATCACATCTTCTTCCATCCAGACTCTACTGTCGGCTTCGGAGTTACACCGAATCAACCAAAAAGGCTCGCGGGCTGTACCGCCGGTTGGGAATTTCACCACACCCTGAAAATGTATTTAATTGTCCAACCCATTATAAAACAGTTCTATAGAAAAATCAATCAGTAAGACAATTCTTGTTACCTGTAATAAAATACCACCAACTGAGTCCGATCTCGAAGTCTTAATTTATCCAGAACCGAGCTTAAATAATTTCTTACCGTTCCTTCGCTTAGGCAGAGCTTTGCTGCAATTTCTTTATTGTTCAGTCCTTCCGCCACAAGGGTGATCAAATCCATTTCCTTTTCCGTAATTCCTTTATCGCGGAATTTTTCAAAAGTATCTTTCACCGCTCCCTTATTCAGCTTTTCCACAATGTCTCCGGCAAATACACTTTGACCCCGGCCCACTGCCTGAAGAGATGGCACAATGCTTTCATAATCCTGTTTTAAAATGTAACCCTTTGCTCCATACTTTAAGGCATTGATTACATATTCATCATCGCAGAAGGTGGTCAAAAACAAGATCTTTGCCTCCGGGTGTTTTTCCAAAATAATTTTGGCCGCTTCCATACCGTCCATTCCTTCCATGCGAATATCCGACAATAAAATGTCCGGCTGATGCTGTTCATAAAGGGCAATGGCCTCCTCACCGTTTTCTCCGCATGCCACAACTTCCATACCGCTGCTGGCAATAATGGTTTTTAAAGATATTAATGCTATTTTGTCATCATCCACAATTACTACTCTCATTATTTTTCCTCCTGTGTTTTTGGCACGGATACGAAAATCCGAAATCCCTTTTCCCCTGAAACGGTAAAAATACCACCCAGATTTCTGGCACGTTCTTCCATGTTGGAAAGACCGATACCCCCTTTTATATGACCGATGTTTTTGGCACCGGTTCCATTATCCTCCACCAACATCTGATAATAATCCGAAAGCTCCAACATATCCACGTTGATTTTGGTTGCATTGGAGTGCTTGCGAATATTGGTGATGGCTTCTTTTAAAATGGTAATAAAGGCATATTTAATCTCCTTGTCTGCCTCAAGAGAAATGGTACAGCGATACTCCACTTCATAATCGGAAAGCTCAGCAAGAAGTTTCTCTGCTGCCGCTTTCACGTCAAAACTTTCTTTATGTAAATCATGAACACTTTCCCGAATATTGTTCATGGCCACATCCAGGCTTTCCTTTAAAGGCTCAAGTTCCTCTCTCACCGGCTCCTGTTTGTGCACCACCATAATGGCTCCCAGCTGTAAAATGGATCTGGTCAGCATATGGCCCACATTATCGTGAATCTCCCTGGCAATACGATTTCGCTCGCTTAAAGTGGCGATATGTATCTCCTTTTCCTGATTGGATGCAAGATAGGTATTTTTCTCTTTTAAAGCATTGAGAAGCTCCGTTGCATTATCCCGATTGACTTTGATTTCCTCTTCTTTCTCGCAGAGCAACCCGTCCTTTTCACCAAGAAGCACTCCCATCACTGCCATTCCGATATAAAAACAGGTAACCCCTGCCCCCAAAGCACCGTGGCATGCAAAGAAACTTCCGCCAAACAGCAATAAAAACAGGCCGCTTTCATTTTTCCACATTCTATTTTCATAGAAATAAGAATATATCACCACAGGCAAAATAAAAATCGCCCGGGGCAGGATGAAAGAAGCCACAAAACTTCCCATATACAAAACCCTTTTCACAATAAAGGCCGATTTTCCTTTTTCATCTTCCAGATAACAAAACACCGTTGCCAAAATCAGGCCCACTAAGGCACATACCACCACATTGGACATGCCCACAAAACGGCTGTATCCCATAATTCCAAAAAGCAATAAAATGCCACGATCCATGTACGTTCGCATACTGTTCTCCTTAAATCTTTCTCATTGTATCTTATTCCATGACATTTGTCACATAAAGTTGTGATTCTGTTCACTACAAAACCTTTTTCTTTTTCCATATACTAAGCTTATCAAAACGAAAGGGAGAATTACCTATGAACGAATCCATTATCACAGTAGAAAACCTGGTAAAACGATATAAAGACCTCATTGCCTTAGACCATTTTAATCTTGAGGTAAAAGAAGGTGAGATTTTCGGACTTCTTGGGCCAAACGGTTCCGGAAAATCCACCACCATCAATTGTATCCTTGGACTTTTAAAATACGACAAAGGAGACATTCAGGTATTTGGTCAAAAAATGAAACCGGACAGTTACGACCTGAAAGCCAATATCGGAGTTATTATGCAGAATGTGGCGGTATTTAAAGAACTTACCGTTTATGAAAATGTAGATTATTTTTGCGGACTGTATATTAAAGATAAAGCCCTTAGAAAGCAATATGTAAATGAGGCCATTGATTTTGTATCTCTGAATGATTTCAGAAAGTTTTATCCCAAAAAACTTTCCGGCGGCCTCCTTCGCAGATTAAACATTGCCTGCGGCATTGCCCACAAACCATCTCTGATTTTCATGGACGAACCTACCGTAGCGGTGGATCCCCAGAGTCGAAACAGCATTTTGGAAGGCATTCAGCGATTGAATAAAGAAGGTGCCACCATTGTTTACACCTCCCACTACATGGAAGAGGTGGAACAGATTTGCACCAAGATTGCCATTATGGACAAGGGTAAAAATCTTGCCATCGGCACTGCGGATCAGTTAAAAGCCATGATTCAAAACACCGAAACCGTTCATATTGAAACACTGAACTTATCCAAAGAAGTGGAAAATAAATTATCCGGGCTTTCCCATCTTTATAAGCAGAGCTATAACGACCGGATTTTGAAACTTTACTTTAACGGTGGAGACAATAACCTTTTATCCACCTTGAAGATTCTGGAAGACAATCACGTACGCTTTGGCCGTGTCTATTCCGAACTTCCGACCTTAAATGACGTGTTCCTGGAAATTACCGGAACCGAACTTCGAGATAAGGAGGCCTAACCCATGTTTTTGCATTTGTTTAAATATCGTTTTTTATCCTTTGTACGTGAGAAAAGCATGATTTTCTGGATTTTGGTTTTCCCGATTATCCTTGGCACCTGCTTTTACCTGGCCTTTGGAAAAATCAACGAAAAAAGCGAAAATTTCACCTCCATTCCGGTGGCTGTTGTGATGGAAACAAAAGAAGATGGAACTGCCTTTCAAGACTTTATGTCCAACCTGAAAACAAAGGAGGACACCCCCTTTTTTAAGGTAACCTACACCACCCGGAAAAAAGGTGAAAAATTATTAAAGGACAAAAAGGTGGACGGCCTGATTCTTTACAAAGATGGCACACCGCACCTTACCATTACAGAATCCGGTTACAATGCAACGATTATAAAAACCGTTCTGGAACGCTATATCCAGTCTGCAGAAGTTGTAATCAGTGCCTATAAAAAGAATCCTGCTAAGGTTCCCGGGATTTTAGAAACCCTTTCTGAGGGAGTTGAAATAAAAGAAAATAAATTAACCAGCGGAAATCCTGACAATATTTTGGAGTATTTTTATGCGCTGATTGCCATGGCATCACTTTTTTCCTCCCTTACCGGACGAACCCTGGCATGGCAGGCAAAAGCCAATAAAAGCGCCGTTGGTATGCGTAAAACCTGCGGTGCAACCCACCGGCTCACCGTACTTCTGGCAGATTTTTGCGCTTCCCTATTTGTTCATGCCATTTCCTCTGCTTTGCTGGTTACTTACCTTTTATTTGTGTTGAAAATCAACCTGGGAGTTTCTTTTTTGGCAACTTTAGCCATTTCCCTTTCCGGAGCAGTGATTGGTCTTTGTGTGGGCCTGATTATCGGTTCTATACCGGGACTTTCCGAAGGTACTCAGATTGGTTTAAACGTAGGATTTACCCTGTTTTCCAGCTTTTTAAGCGGACTGATGATGGGCGATATGAAACGTTTTATCGAAGCAAGTTGTCCTTTGATTAATCATATTAATCCGGCAACTTTGATTTCCAACGCTCTTTACTCCCTGAACATCTACGATAACTATGATAGATTTTTGATAAATATTTTTACCATGTTGGGATTATCCGTCTTTCTTATAATTACCAGCTACTTTATGACAAGGAGAGAAACCTATGACAGTCTTTAAAACATTTTTTAAGGTGGCAAGAGCTTATATCCGACCTGCCATTATATATACCTGCATTTTTCTTGGTATTATCCTTCTCATTAATAAATCTTACAAAAATGAGGATTCCTCTTATGAGAATGCCAGGCTGGACCTTGCCATTTTTGACAATGATCACAGCGATTTAAGTGAACACCTCTCTTCCTACCTGGAAGAAAAACATAACCTCGTTACCCTTTCTTATGATAAAGACGCCTTTCGCGACGCCATTTACCAGCGTACCTGTGAATATGTGCTGATTATTCCAAAGGGCTATGAAAAGGGAGATGCCACTTTAGAATCCTACAAGCTTCCCGGCTCTATCTACAGCAGTCTTTTGGAAAGCAATATCGATCAATATTTATCCTTGTATAAATCCTACCTTTCCATGGGATTAAAACCGGACAGCGCTCATCAAAGAGCTCTGGATACCATTGACAAAACTGTGGATGTAAAACTTCAATCCGCCAAACAAACCAATACCAACAAACCGGAGCACCGCTTCTTCTCTTATTTTACTTATGCCATTGTTTCTGTTATTATCAGTGTTTTAACACCGATTTTGATTCGTTTTCATAACGGTGACCTGAAAATGCGAAGTCTTTGTTCCGGAATTTCCACATTTCGTCGAAGTCTTTCTCTGACCCTTGGAAGTGCTATATTTACCATGATTATTTTATCGGTATACTTAATCATCGGTGGACTATTGTTTCCGGATTGGCTCAATAAAGCCACTTTTATGGCCCGGCTTTGCAATACCTTTACCTATTCCATGGTATGCCTTGCCGCCACATTTTTGATAAGTACTTTAACAAGCAATCTCACTGTGGTAGATATGGTCAGCAATGTTGTTGGTCTAACCTCCAGCTTCTTATGCGGGGTTTTTGTTCCTGCAGAATATTTAAGTAAGTCTGTACTTCAGATGGGGCAATTTTTACCTTGCTATTGGTATATGAATGTGGAACGAGCCATTTCACAAAACTCCTACCATATGTCCTTTCACCTGACCAACGGCATTTTGGTTCAATGGCTGTTCTTTATAGCCCTCATGGCCATGGGATTACTGGCTGCAAAAAAGGAACGGTTTTAACAAAACCGTTCCTCTTTGTTGCTATTTTATGGTCCCGTCATCTTTGATGGTTCCCTTCATTCCCCTTGAAATTCTTTGCAGCTTTCTTATTACGCGACGCTTTTCGCTTCCTGTTAAAAGCTTTGGTTGAAAGTCATTGTAGTTCTTATGACCGGAAAGGGAACATGGAAGCACCTTGCGATTGGTTCCTTTTACAAACACACCGTTGGAATCCACCAGAAAATCTTCCTGATAAATCATGGTATCTTTATCACTTGGATTGGAATTTCCTCCAAAACAGAAGTTTCCAAGGCTGTACACAATCATGGAACCATTGTATTTCTCAATTCCCTGAAGCACATGCGGATGATGGGCCAGCACCAGATTGGCTCCCTGATCCACTGCATAGCGATAGTACTCCTTTTGCTGTGCCGTAATATTATGGGTATGCTCCACTCCGCCGTGGAAGGTTACAATTACCACCTTGGCTCCTTTTTTCTTCACCTTGGCGATTTGATTTTTCACTGTACTCTTGCTTACGCCTCGAAGCATGTTAAAACCAAGAAATCCAACTTTTACACCGTCCACCTTCTTGTAGGCGGCATTACTGCCTATAAAATATTTAATATCTGCCTTTTTCAAAGCATCCTTGGTATCTTTCAGGCCCTGTTCCCCAAAATCTCTGGTATGATTATTTGCAAGGTTTACCAGTTCTACCGATGATGACGTAAGAATCTTGGTATATTTTTTTGGTCCCTTAAAGGTAAAAGTTTTATCGGCACGATTTGTGGATGTGGTCAAAGTTCCTTCCAGATTCACCACTGTAATGTCATCCTTTTCAAACACCTTTTTGACCTTCTTCAAAAAGTAAGCCGGATCGTTCACACGTTGATACATTTCATTGAACCGGCTGTTATATCTGCTGTCCACACCAAGGGTACAATCCCCTGCGGCGCTGATTTTAATTTGATGCAATTCATAGGAGGTAACGGTCGAGGCACCTTTTACCTTTTTCTCTCCTTCTTTGGAGAAAGGAATCACCTTAAATTTATAGGCCACATCTCCTTTTATCCCGGTGGTATAAGAGGTTGCGGTGGTACTCTTTTGCTCTTTATAATCACTGTCTCCTGTTTTCTTATAAATCATATAGCCCTTGGCATCTTTTACCGAATCCCAGGTTACTTTTACCTTGGATGCAGATAGGATTTTTGTTTTCAGATTAGTAACCGCTTCCGGCGCTTTCACTTCTTCCTGCTTTTTTTCATCTTCTTTCACGGTCTCCGCCTTGGAACAGGCCGGCAAGCCCACAATCACCATGGCCGTAAAGCATGCCACCATAACGGCGCTTACGATTCTCCTTTTCATTTTCATTCTCTCCTCCCGGTACAAATTCTTCAAACTTTAACAGTTTTCATCGATATATACGTTATAATAACATTAATGATGTCTGGGAGGAATTGAATTATGAAAAAAATGAAAGAACTTGCCATCCTTTGTATTTTTTGTCTTGTGCTGAGCCTTGTGATTATTCCGGAAAAGCCGGCGGTTCAAGCTGCTTCCGGCTATAAGGATGCCACCAGCGGCGCCCTTCATGTAGACGGCACCAAGTTAAAAGATAAAAAAGGAAACACCATCCAGCTTCGTGGCGTCAGCACCCACGGACTTTCCTGGTTCCCGGGCTACGTCAACAACAAAATGTTCAAAGACCTTCACGACAAATGGGGTGCCAACGTGGTTCGTCTTGCCATGTACACCGAAGAATACAACGGCTATTGCAGCGGCAGTTCCCAAAATAAAAAGGACTTAAAAGCCCTTGTAAAAAAGGGTGTAAAATACGCCACTGACAACGATTTGTACGTCATCATTGACTGGCACATTTTAAGCGACGGCAATCCAAAAACCCATCGCAAAGCTGCCATCAGCTTTTTCAAGGAAATGGCCAAAGAATATAAAAACAACACCAACGTGCTTTACGAAATCTGCAACGAGCCTAACGGCGGCACTTCCTGGAGCACCATTAAATCTTACGCAGAAGATGTGATTCCTGCCATCCGCAAATACGACAAGGATGCCATAGTAATTGTGGGAACACCAACCTGGTCCCAGGATGTAGGTCGGGCCGCCGCAAATCCTATTGATGAAGATAACATTATGTATTCTCTTCATTTTTACGCAGGAACCCACAAAAAATGGCTTCGCGACCGTGCCAAAAGTGCCTTGGAATCCGGTCTTCCACTTTTTGTCACAGAATTTGGAACCACCGACGCTTCCGGAAACGGCACCGTAAACAAAACCCAGTCCAACTACTGGATCAACCTTCTTGACAACAAAAAGGTCAGCTACGTAAACTGGAGTCTTTGCAACAAAAACGAAAGCTCTGCCCTGATCAAAAGCAGTGTTTCCAAAACCAGCGGTCTAAATCGCTCCAACCTGTCAACCTCAGGTAAATGGTACTATGACGTGCTTCGCAAGCGGGCCGGTTTGGCAAAGTAGTACAAATTATTATGTGAACCATTACAAATAATAATTTTACTTTTTTTCTATTATGTATATAATAATATAGGATTTATTAAGAAGAGAGTGTATCCTAGGGTATGCTCTTTTTTCTTGAAATAACACAAGAGGAGAAAGATATTATGAAAAAGATCGGAAAGGTAGCATCCTTTTTAAGCCAGAACATTGGAGTAATTATTATTATTTGTTCCTTATTCGCGTTCTGGAAACCACAAACAATTTCTTGGGCAACACAGTACACTTCCATTTTCCTTGGAACTGCTATGTTCGGTATGGGATTAACCATCCGCCCTGCTGATTTTAAATCTATTCTGGTAAGACCTAAGGCCATTTTACTTGGTGTGTTATGTCAGTACACCATTATGCCTATCACTGCTTTTGCACTTTGTAAAGCACTTCACCTTCCTGCAGACATTGCACTTGGTGTTATTTTAGTCGGTTGCTGTCCGGGTGGTACAGCCAGCAACGTAATTACCTACATTGCCGGTGGCGATGTTGCATTATCTGTTGGTATGACCATTGTATCAACACTTCTTGCACCGTTCTTAACACCGCTTATGACCTTCATCCTTGCAGGATCCTGGGTTAAGGTTTCCTTATTTGCAATGATCATCTCTGTGATCAAAGTTGTTTTGATTCCGGTGGTTGCAGGAATTATTTTGAACGCTTTGGTTTACAAATATGTAGAAAAGGTAAAACCGGTTTTACCATTGATTTCTGTAATTGCCATTGTTGCCATTATTTCAGGTATTGTGGCTAACAACAAAGAGAACCTTTTGGCAAGCGGTTTAATGACCCTTGCAGTGGTAATGCTTCACAATGTAATCGGTATGTTCATCGGTTTTGGTGTGGCAAAATTATTCCATTGTAACTATGCTCAGACCACTGCCATTTCCATTGAAGTGGGAATGCAGAACAGCGGTCTTGCAGTATCTCTTGCAACTGCCAACTTTGCAGCAAACCCAATGGCTACATTGCCGGGTGCCATTTTCAGTGTATGGCACAACATTGCAGGTTCCATCTTCGCTTCCCTTCGTAAACACGGGGAACAGGAAGAGGTTACAAACGAAGCAAAAGAAGCTGTGTAAATAAATAATAGTTCAGATTTAAATAAGCAAAACGAGGAGGGCGAATATTCGTCCTCCTCGCTTCACTTTTCATAACTCTCAATGTGCATCTATCGCATATTATAAATCCTGAGAATACTCTGTTCCATTGCAGGATAACTGCTCTGTCAGCTTGTCAGCTCTTGGTAATCCTACCAATAAAACCAGTGCACATACTGCAAATACAATTCCAAGGCAGATTAATCTGTTTCTTTTCTCCATAATAATTTCCTCCTTGTTTGTTAAGAATTTATCTTTGTACCTTCGTTATACTCCTAACAAGCCCCCTTTGCAACCTTAAAAATGTAATCGTTTTAATTATATTTTTCGATTTTTGATTTCACTTTAATATTTTTAAATTCACCATTGAAATTTTGTTATTTTTTTAACTAAATATTGGATTCTTCCCTTCTTATTTCCTATCAATGTCTATTTTCAGTAGCAGTATTCTTTCAATTATTGTATACTGAAACCGTTGAGGGTATTTTTACACATGATGATTGGGAATACTATGATGAAAGAATAGGAGAACTATATGAGTGGTTTTTTTGGCGTCGCATCCAATGAAGAATGCGCATTTGATTTATTTTTTGGAACTGACTATCATTCACACCTTGGAACACGAAGGGCCGGACTTGCAGTTTATGATGAAAAGACCGGATTTTCCAAGGCAATTCACAAAATAGAAAATACACCTTTTCGCACCAAGTTTGAAAAGGAGTTAAACGGGCTTCCCGGAACCATGGGAATCGGATGTATTTCCGATTATGAGGCTCAGCCTATTTTGGTGCGCAGTCATCACGGAACCTTTGCCATTGCAACTGTTAGCAAAATCAATAACGCAGAGGAACTGATTGTTAACATTTTAAAAGAAGGAACCCACTTCTTTGAAATGAGCACCGGTGAAATCAATGCCACCGAACTGGTGGCAGCATTGATCAACAGTAAATCGAACTTTATTGAGGGAATCAAATACGCCCTGGAGGCAATTGACGGCTCCTTATCCATGTTGATTTTGACACCTAAGGGGATTTATGCTGCAAGGGATAAAATGGGCCGTACGCCAATTATATTAGGTAAGAAAGACGGTGCCAGATGCGCCTGCTTTGAAAGCCATTCCTTCTTAAATCTGGAATATGAATATGACCGGGATTTGGGACCGGGCGAAATTGTTGTTTTTGATAAAGATAAGGCAAGAACGCTGGTAGATCCCGACAAAAACATGAAAATGTGTACCTTCCTTTGGGTATACTACGGATATCCGTCAGCCACTTATGAAAACCAGAATGTAGAGCTGGTACGCTATCGTTGCGGCGCCAATATGGCCAAGCGAGATAACGTAAAGGCAGACGTGGTTGCAGCGGTGCCGGATTCCGGTATTGCTCACGCCATGGGCTATTCCCATGAGTCCGGAATCCCTTTTTCCAGACCATTTGTAAAATATACACCAACCTGGTCCAGGTCTTTTATGCCAACCATTCAAACCAAACGAAATTTAATTGCTCACATGAAGTTGATTCCTGTGCACGCATTGATTAAAGATAAAAGCCTGCTTTTGGTTGATGACTCCATAGTACGCGGAACCCAGTTGCGGGAAACCACGGAATTTCTGTATTCCAGCGGAGCAAAAGAAGTTCATATCAGGCCGGCGTGTCCGCCACTGCTTTTTGGCTGTAAATATTTAAACTTCTCCCGTTCCCGCAGTGAAATGGAATTGATTGCAAGAGTTGTCATCAAAGAGTTGGAAGGTGGAAAAGACGTTCCTCTTGAGGTTCTTCAGGAATACGCCAATCCGGATACGGAAAAATATGAGCGTATGGTGGAAGGCATCCGTCAGAAGCTGAACTTTACCTCCCTTCGTTTTAATCGTCTTGACGACATGTTAGACGCAGTGGGAATTCCAACCGAGAACCTTTGTACCTATTGTTGGGACGGAAAAGAATAACTTAAACCATAAAAGGTTGCCGCAAATAGCGACAACCTTTTTATTGGTCTTAATCCATATTTAATTCTACATATTCCAGTCTGTCACCGGCCTGTCTGTGGGAAATGGCCATTAAGAAGGCTTTTGCCGTATCAGAACAGGTAAGTACCGGAATTCCGCGATCCGTTGCTTTTCTACGGATTGGGAAGGAGCTGGTGTTTTTACGGTTTGCAACTGCCGGTGTGTTAAATACAATACTGAATTTTTCACCGCTGTCGCTGGAGTGTTTCATGATCCACTCTTCCGCCATGTCATAATCCATAACCGCTGCAGGAATCTTGTTTTTCTCTAAGAACTCTGCAGTATCCGGTGATACATAAATCTTGAATCCCGCTTTTACATAATCGCTTAAAATCTTTGCTGTATAGTCATCATGGTCTGTATCGCGAAGACATACGTACATGTTTCCTTCCGTTGGAATATTCATTCCCGCTGCAATAAATCCTTTGTAAAGGGCTTTATCAAGGTCCTTATCGATTCCAAGTACCTCTCCTGTGGATTTCATTTCAGGTCCAAGGGCAATGTCCATGTCTGTTAACTTGGCACTGGAGAATACCGGAACCTTTACAGAGAAGAACGGACTCTTTTTGTAAAGTCCTGTGCCGTATTTGCTGTCCTTAAGAGGAATACCCAGCATGGCTGCCACAGCAAGTTTTACCATTGGAACTCCGGTCACCTTACTTAAAATCGGCACGGTTCTGGATGCTCTTGGGTTCACCTCGATAACATAGATTTTCTCGCCGTCGTAGGCATACTGAACATTCATTAAACCAACGGTATCTAAGGCTCTTGCGATTCTTCTTGTATAGTCAAGCAGTGTCTGTTCCAGTTCCTCACTTAAGGAGTAGTTTGGATATACAGAAATACTGTCTCCGGAGTGCACACCGGCTCTTTCAATATGTTCCATAATACCCGGAATCAAAATGTCTTTTCCATCTGCAATGGCATCCACTTCAATTTCTTTTCCCTGAATGTACTGGTCAATTAAAACCGGATGCTCATCGCTTAAGGATACTGCCTCTTTTAAGTAACGCTCCAACTCAATGTCGGAGTATACCACCTGCATTGCACGACCACCGATTACATAGGAAGGACGTACCACAACCGGATATCCGATTTCTTTTACCGCCTTAAATGCAGCTTCCTTGGTGGTAACCGCCACACCTTTTGGCTGGGCGATTCCAAGTTCTGCAAGAAGTTCGTTGAATTTTTCTCTGTCCTCTGCAAGGTCAATATTTTTATAGGATGTTCCAAGAATGTTAATGCTTCGGCTGTCCAAACCTTTTGCCAGGTTCAGGGAAGTCTGTCCACCAAACTGAAGGATAACACCCATTGGACGCTCACGTTTAATAACATCCATAACATTGTCCACGTGGAGGGACTCAAAATAAAGTTTGTCAGAGGTATCAAAATCCGTACTTACCGTTTCCGGATTGTTGTTCATAATAATGGCCTCATAACCCAGGTCTTTGATGGCCCACACACCCTGTACGCAGCAGTAGTCAAACTCAATACCCTGTCCGATTCTAATTGGGCCGGAACCGATCACCAGGATTTTTGGCTCCTTGCTTGGTACACTTTCATCTTCTTCATCATAGGAAGAGTAATAATAAGGTGTTACCGCATCGAACTCACCGCCACAGGTATCAACCATTTTAAATACCGGGTAAATGTCGTTGTATACTCGGATATCCTGTAAAATACTTCGGGAAATACCGGACTGTTCAATGATTTCATTATCGGTAAATCCTTTGGACTCTGCTTCGTAAACCAGTTCCTTGGTCAAAGGCTCTTCACGAAGTCTGCGTTCGATGTTTACAATGTTTTCAATCTTATATAAGAACCATAAATCAATTTTGGTTAATTCATGGATTTCTTCTACGTTTAAAAGGTTTCTGCGAAGTGCTTCCGCAATACAGAATACACGCTCATCATCACAGTTTTTCAGTTTGCTGATTACCTTTTCATCATCCAGTTTGGTGACAAAAGGAACACATAAACCGTCACACTGAATTTCCACAGAAGTTAATGCCTTCAAAAGGGCACCTTCAAAATTACGGTCAATGGCCATAACCTCTCCTGTTGCCTTCATCTGGGTTCCCAACTTACGGGAAGCGGTTCTGAACTTGTCAAACGGCCACTTCGGGAATTTTACCACTACGTAGTCGATGGTTGGCTCAAAACAAGCGCTTGTGGTCTGAGTTACGTAGTTGTTTAATTCATCTAAGTTATATCCAATGGCAATTTTCGCTGCCAGTTTTGCGATCGGGTATCCAACGGCTTTGGATGCAAGAGCAGAAGATCTGCTTACACGAGGGTTCACCTCGATGACAATGTAATCTCCCGTATCCGGGTTTAAGGCGAACTGTACGTTACATCCACCCTGAATTTCCAGCGCTCTGATAATTTTTACAGAGGCATCACGAAGCATCTGGAACTCTTTATCACGAAGGGTCTGTGTCGGAGCAACTACAATACTGTCTCCGGTATGAACTCCAACCGGGTCAAGGTTTTCCATGCTACAGATGATAATACAGTTATCTCTGGCATCACGCATAACCTCAAACTCAATTTCCTTCCATCCTGCCACGGATTTCTCAAGTAAAATCTGTCCGATGGCACTGTTCTCCATTCCCTTATAACAAAGTTCTTCCAACTCTTCTTTATTGGAAGCAATTCCGCCTCCGGTTCCACCAAGGGTAAAAGCAGGTCGGATAATTACCGGATATCCTTCTTTTTCCACAAATTCAAAACATTCGTCAATGTTGGTGGCAATAATACTGTTTGGAATCGGCTCGTTGATTTCCTGCATCAGAGCCTTGAATTCTTCACGGTCCTCGGCTTTTTCAATACTTTCTTTGTTAACACCAAGAAGTTTTACACCGTACTTACTGAGAATTCCCTTTTCATCCAATGCCATGGCAAGGTTTAAAGAAGTCTGTCCTCCAAATCCTGCCAAAATGCCGTCCGGGCGTTCCTTGGAAATAATCTGATCCAGGGCCTCCTCGGTTAACGGCTCCATATATACTTTATCTGCAATTCCCTTATCCGTCATAATGGTTGCCGGATTGGAGTTTACAAGAATTGTCTGAATTCCTTCCTCACGGATTGCTTTACAGGCCTGAGTTCCGGAGTAGTCAAACTCTGCTGCCTGTCCAATGACAATAGGACCGGAACCTATGATTAAAATTTTATTGAGATTTTTATTCTTAGGCATCTTGATCCTCCTTCATCATCTTAACAAATTTATCAAATAAGTATGCAGTATCATTTGGTCCTGCACTGGCCTCCGGATGGAACTGTACGGAGAAAATCGGCAAATCTCTGTGCTCCATTCCCTCAACGGTACCATCGTTTAAATTCAAATGGGTGATTTCCATTCCCCTTAAAATTACACTTTCATACTTAACCGCATATCCATGGTTCTGGCTGGTAATGTAAGAACGCTTTGTATCTTTATCGTATACGCCATGGTTTGCGCCACGATGTCCATATTTTAGTTTATAGGTTTTACCACCAAATGCCAACGCCAAAACTTGATGGCCCATACATATTCCAAACATTGGGAGATTTTTCAAATCAATTAATTTTCTTACTTCTTCAATTGCTTCCACAGCTTCTTCCGGATCACCAGGTCCATTGGTTAAAAATACACCATCCGGTCTTCCGGCTAAAATCTCTTCAGCACTTGTTCCGTAAGGATAAACGGTAAGACGGCAATTTCTTGCCTTGAGACAATTTAAGATATTTCCTTTAACGCCAAAATCAAGAACGGCGACGTTCAAAGGTTTTTCTTTGAATCCTTTGTCAGGTTCAATGACATATTTATCAATAGTAGCGACTTCTTTCATCCAGTCACCTCGAAGTGAACCGGCTTCACACAATACCTTGGCTTTCTTAATAGAAATACCTTCCGTACTGATCAAACATTTCACGGTTCCATGTTTACGAACCAATTTGGTTATCTGACGTGAATCCACATCATATACACCCGGAACTTTCTGTTCTCTTAACCACTGGTCTAAGGTTTTCACGCAATTACTATTAGAAGGATTCTCACATAAATCCTTAATTACTAAACCAAATGCATGTATTTTCGGTGACTCGTTGTCAATATCGCTGATTCCATAATTACCAATCAACGGGTAAGTTAGATTAATTATCTGTCCTTTGTAAGACGGATCCGTAAGTATTTCCTGATATCCTGTCATGGAGGTGTTGAAAACCAACTCTCCTACAGCTGTACCTGTGAATCCGAATGCTTTGCCCTTGAACACGCTACCGTCTTCAAGGTAAATAATTCCTTCGTGTTTTTCCATATCACTCGTATTCCTTTGCTTCACTACTATATTTTGTTTTACGTAAATTTTTAATATTATAACGCGGCAAAAATTAATATTCAAGTTTTTTGAATAAAATATCTTTAGTCTTTTTCACGCATTTCGTGAAGTATTTTCTATATGTGTGACATTTCCTTTTGTTCACTAATCAGCTTGTGAAATTTAATATACACTAGCGGGTTATTAATTATATTGTCTTTTTTGTCTGTACATTTAACCCCTGTGCAATTTTTAGTATATTTGACGGACTTTCCACGTTTTCAAAGTCCTCTTTTCGTTCCATTTGCCCATAGGCCCCTTTTTTCAAATACCAGGCGGCCTGCACCGGATGAAGGCCTAATGTTTTTGTCACTTCCAGCTCCCTGCTGCCGCCGTCACCCACGTAAAGGCACTCACTTTCTTTTACCCCCAGAGCGTCCATACACATGGTAAAAATCTCTTTTTCCGGCTTGCAAACTCCCACCTCACAGGACAACATGGCCACGTCAAAATACGGAAACAACACACTTTCCCGTATCACTGCTGCCTCTTCCACATAGCAGTTGCTGATCAGGGCCACCTTGAATCCTTCTTTTTTTAAATCGGAAAGCATAGGCAAAATCTCCTTATGCAAGTGTAAAAAGCAGTCCTTCTTTTGCATCTTTGTTTTCTCAAGCATGTAAGTGATTTTCTCTTTGGTATAAATACCCTCTGCCTTTGCAATCTCTGTCAGAACCTCTGAAAATTCCCGCTTTCCAACAGTTCTTTCATAATCGGTGGCAAACCATACCTTACGAAATGCCTCCACTTCCATTCCCAGATCTTCTGCCAGTTCTTTGGAAAAATAAAGGGGTGTTTCATATTGGGTAATCAGGGTTTCGTACATGTCAAAAATAACTGCTTTTATCATGGAATAGATCCTTTCTTTCGGTGAAATTTTATGTGCTCTCATCTTATCATGTTATCACCTAAAAATCACGGAAATATCAGCCTCCCGTCCCTTGTATTTTTCATGGAAAGTAGTTATAATGCTTTTTGGATTTATTTGATATGGAGGTTTTTTAGTGAAAGAACGAGATTATACGATCGATCTGATTCGGCTTATTTCCATTGGATTGGTGGTAGTTATTCACGTAAGTAATTATTACAACCGGTACCTTGAAAGTTTAGAAAGCATTTCGTACGTGGCAGCAACTTTTTATAATTCTGTAGCAAGAATTTCGGTGCCGCTTTTTTTTATGATTAGCGGAGCCCTTTCCTTGTCCCACGACTACGATTTCCATAAGCTTTTTTATAAAATCCGGCATTTTCTTCTTATTCTTGTGGTCTGGACCGGAATCTATCTGGTGTTTGATTTAACTTTTATGCAATATAAGTTTGAAATTTCCGACTACATCAATTTAATTTTTGAACCGTTAAAACCTCATCTTTGGTTTATGTATGCCATTATTTCACTTTACATTGTCAATCCTTTTATCCGCATTCTTGTGAAAAACATGGATAAAACCTACCAGAATTACTTTATGATTCTTTGGTTTGCGTTTACCGGATTTGTTCAAATCATTCGTGTCATATTGGACTACATTGGTTACGACAACGATATTACCTATAGCGTTCCTCTTGTTCAGGGAACTTACTACCTTGGTTACTATATGGTGGGTTACTTCCTGTACAATCGTATAAAAGAAAAAGACGCCATTCCAATGAAGCTTTGCAGTAGATTGTTTTACCTTTCTACCACCGTTGTTTTTCTTGGAACCTACTTTTTCTCCAACCAGACAGAAGCTTATTTTGCCGACCTTTTGACCTATCGGAATCTGTTTGTAATGATTTCCTCGGTTACCTTTTTTATTCTGGTTATCGGCAAGGTGAAAATCACTTCTCCAAGGTTGAAAACCATACTATCGGGCATGTCTCCTCTGTTATTTGGAGTCTACCTTTTGCACATTATACCTTTTGACCTGTTAATTCGCTCCATCCACATTAAAGACTTTAATGCTGTCTACGGTGTGCCGCTGTTTTCTGCAGTTATCTTTTCTTTCACACTGTTTTGCGTCTTTCTTTTGAGCAAATTACCTATGGTAAAACATATTATAAAATAAAAATTGACCGTATCGGAACAACCTCCGATACGGCCTTTGTTTTATAATCCAAGCACTTCTTTAATGGTGTAATTTCCCACTCCCTTATCTTTTAAATAAAGGGCTGCGTCCACTGCACCGATTGCAAAACATTCATAGTCATAGGCATGATGGGTAATTTCCAGTCGCTCTCCAATACCGCCAAACATTACGGTATGGCTGCTGCTGATATTTCCGGAACGGATGGAATGATAACCAATACTTCCCTTTTCCCTTGGACTGTGTCCTTCTCTTCCGTACACTGCCAAATCCTTAATATCCTTTCCCATGGTATGGGCAATTAATTCGCCCATTTCTTTGGAAGTTCCGCTTGGCGCGTCTTTCTTTAACTGATCGTGGTACTCTAAAATTTCAATGTCCATTTCTTCCCCCACAGCCTTTGTTACCATCTCCAAAACCTTGTTCATTACGTTTACAAGCTTGGATGTATTGGCTGCATACAACATTGGGATTTCTTTTCCGGCATCTTCAATCTTTTTCTTTTCTTCTTCCGAGAAACCGGTGGTTCCAAGTACCAATGCCTTTTTATGAGCAATGGCTAAATCCAGCACTTCCATACTGAATTCCTTGGTGGAAAAATCGATAATACAATCGCACTTGTCAATTATGGATTCCAAATCATCCACTACCAAAACTCCTATGCTTTTTCCAAGTAGTGCCACTTCTCCCACGTCTTTGCCAATGTAATCTCTACCCTTTGGCGCCACTGCACCTACCACAGTGACTCCCTCTCTTTCCTCGGCCACCTTGGTGATAAAGTGACCCATTTTACCGCGAGGTGCTGTTACTATAATGTTCATGTTAACCCTCCTAAAAAATCTTCTCTAATATTTTTAATACACGCCTTCATCTAGGATTATATCACGAAGTAAATTGATTATGCTATAATAGACATGATTTTGTATGGAAAAGGACGGATATTATGGAAAATTTAATTTTTAGCTTGAATGCCACCATTCCCATTTTTCTCTTAATGGTGATTGGCTATGTTTTGAAAGAGATACATTTTATGGACGAAGCCTTTGCTTTGAAACTGAATTCTTTTGTCTTTAAGGTTTCCCTTCCATGTCTTTTGTTTAATGACTTATCGGTGGTGGATTTTGCAACCGCCTGGGATTCCCGATTTGTTTTCTTTTGTGCTTTTACCACCATTTGCAGTATCCTTATTGCCTTTGTTTTTTCTCTGGCAATTAAAGAAAAAAGTCTTCAGGGTGAATTTATTCAGGTAACTTATCGAAGCTCTGCGGCTATTTTGGGTCTTGCGTTTATTCAGAATATTTACGGAAGTACCGGCATGGGACCTTTGATGATTGTGGCCAGCGTTCCCCTTTACAATATTTGTGCGGTGATTGTTTTATCTTTCTTTTCACCTAATCAGACCGAAAAACCTTTTGATCAGGCTTTAATTAAGAAAACTCTTTTGGGTATCTTGAAAAATCCAATTCTAATTGGAATTGTTGTGGGTCTTTTGTGGAGTGCCCTATCTCTCCCTACGCCCGGAATCTTAATGAAAACCGCAGGAAATATCGGTGCAACCGCAACACCACTTGGACTGATTGCCATGGGTGCCTGTTTTAACTTTAAAGAAGCTTTCGAATGCGGCAAGGCATCTTTATTTGCCACCTTTACCAAGTTGTTTGGGTTTGTGGGTTTATTTCTTCCCTTTGCAATCCATATGGGATATCGCAAGGAAGAACTGGTTGCCATTCTGGTCATGCTGGGCTCCGCTTCCACAGTAAGCTGCTTTGTTATGGCTAAGAACATGGGGCACAAGGGTACATTGACCAGTGCTACGGTTATGCTGACCACGTTATTCAGCGCATTTTCCCTCACTTTCTGGTTGTATCTCATGAAATCTATGGGATTTATTTAATTATTACGGGCACTATGGCTCTTTTTACATTCTACCCGTCTAGGATTTTTGCCATGTCAATAAAAACTACGGGCATCTTTGATTTAAAAAAAAGATGCCCGTTGCTTTTATTTTCCGTTTTATTTTTCTTACGGGTGTTCTAATGAAATCTAATCCTCACCCGTTGCTTTTACCCTGATGAAAACGGGCACATTTCAGATAATGATTTTGCGCCCGTAAGATTATTTAAAATCGCCTGTTTTCCCTACGGGCGCAAAATCTTATATCCCATAATACCCGTAGAATATTTTTCCCGCTAAATTTCACCTACGGGCACATTTCCAATTTCTCATAAATGCCCGTAATTTCCCTTCCAACTCCTTCCAAACATTGACATTCCAAGTTCATCCTAGTAGAATAGTTTGGAATCAAATTATAGAAAAGAGTATTGTTATGAAAACCGATGAAAAGTCATTCTTCCTGGAATGCGAAAAACACTGGACGTTCTGGTTATTGATTATGATTGGCGGATTTTACGGTGCCTACACCTATACGGTACGT
>JAILCP010000041.1 GCA_024680055.1 Lachnospiraceae bacterium
AGGCCTTTCATTAATGAAGAAAGAGAAATGGATGAAAAACATGAGACGAATAAAAGAACGGATCGTTTACGTCCTTCTTGGAGGATTGACAATAATAACTTTATTGGCATTGGGATTTGTTATGGTTTTTATTATAAAAGAGGCATTGCCGCTATTTCGTGAGGTATCCCTGAGAGAATTTTTGTTTACAACAAAATGGATGCCGGTTAGCGGAATCGGGTTAAAAATGCATTTTGGAATTGGAAATTTTATTGCTTCAACCATTTACGTTTCTGTTCTTGCAATGATAATAGCCACAGTGGTAAGTGTGGGTGCCGCAATTTATTTGGGGTGTGTGTCCACGGAGCAGCAAAGAGGTTTGTGGTATCCGTTTATAGATCTTTTGGCGGGAATACCTTCTGTGATTTATGGATTTGTGGGATTGACAGTGCTTGTAAAGCTGTTTTTGAAAGCCGGTGTAAAAAGTGGATCGTGTATTTTAGCGGCATCCATTGTACTTGCGGTAATGCTGTTTCCCTATATGATTTCTTCCTGTAGTGAAACACTGCGAAAGAATACGGAACAGTATTTGCCTGTGGGAAGCGCCATGGGCATTGATTCCTGGTATACAATTTCTTCGGTGATATTGCCGGCTTCTTTGAAAAGTATAGTAATATCCATGATTTTGGCCATTGGAAGAGCCATGGGGGAGACTATGGCGGTTATGATGGTTGCAGGAAATGCAAATCTGTTTCCAAAGTTATTTGGAAAGGGCGAAACCGTTGCATCTGTCATTGCATTGGAAATGGGAACTGCAGTGAATGGAAGTACTCATTTTCATGCTCTTTATGGGGCAGGCCTTGTTTTAATGGTGTTGCTTTTGGCAATTCGACTGATCATGAATGCAATAGCGAAGCGTCTTTTGTAAAAGAAAGGAAAAAACATGGGAAAACGAAGTTTGGTCATTAAAATATGGGCATATGTATCCATGGCCGTTGTGGTTGGAGTCATTGTATTTTTGTTTGGATATATTTTTATTAAAGGTGTCGGGGATATATCGATGGACTTTTTAACCCAGTCTCCAAAAGGAGTGGTGCTGGGGCAGGAGGGGGGAATCTATCCGGCAATTACAGGAAGTATCTTTTTTACGCTGACGGCTGTGGTTATTGGAGCAATTCCGGCAATAGCAACTGCATTGTGGGTGGTATTTTACTGCAAAAGTCAAAAAGTAGAGAAACTTGTGCATGCAGTGATTTCTGCCATAGCAGGAATTCCTTCCATTGTGCTTGGTTTGTTTGCCTACAGTTTGTTTGTAAGGGATTTGAATTTTGGAAGATGCATTTTATCAAGCGGAATCGCACTTGGGATTATGATTCTACCTTTTATAGAAATAAGGGCGGAAAAGGCGTTTTTAGAATTGCCAAAAGAAATGATTTTGGCGGTGTATGCCCTTGGTTGCAGTAAGGCACATGCTATAGTAACTGTGGTTTTGCCGGGGTGTATTACGGAGCTGTTTTCCGGAGTGATTCTTGGCGGATGTTATGCCATGGGAGCAACAGCACCGATGATATTTACCGGCGCGGTGGCCTTTGCAGCAAGTCCCAAAAGTATTATGGAGCCGGCCATGGCATTACCTATGCATTTGTACTTGCTGGTGGCTCAGGGAACACCATCCCTTGGGAAGGCTTATGGAACAGCATTTGTAATGATGATGGTTATATTAATAAGTAATGTACTGGTGACCATTTATGCAAGAAGGAGACAAAAAGCATGGAACAGATAATGAAGGTGGAAAATCTGTCAATTTCTTACGAGGATAAAAAGGCAATTGAAGGATTGAATCTAACAATTTTTAAAAATAAAATTACGGCCATCATCGGACCTTCCGGATGTGGAAAAACCACACTTTTGCATAGTTTAAACGGGTTGATTAAAGAAAATCCCCAGGTAACTATGAAAGGAGATATTTATCTTGATGGAAAGAATACTAGGCAGCTTTCGGGAGATGAATTGCGAAAATCTGTGGGACTGGTATTTCAGACGCCTACCCCTTTTCCGTTTTCGGTATACAAAAACCTGACTTATGCTCCCAAGTATTACGGAATAAAATCCAAGACAAAATTGGATGGAATTGTGGAAAATAAGCTGAAGATGGTTGGACTGGAAGAGGAACTGCAGAACCAATGGCATAAAAATGCTATGAAGTTTTCCGGAGGACAGCAGCAGAGGATTTGTATTGCCAGGGCGTTGTCGGTGGAACCGGAGGTTTTATTGCTGGATGAGCCATGTTCTGCATTGGATGTAAAGAATATTGAAATTATTGAAAAAACTCTTTTGTCCCTAAAAAAGAACTATACGATTGTAATTGTCACGCATAATATGGTACAGGCAAAACGCATATCAGACAGAGTGATTTTTATGAAAGACGGGAAGCTTGTTGAAGAAGGGGAAACCATGGAGTTTTTTGAACATCCAAAGGAAGAGGAAAGTAAAAAATTTATTGGAGGAGTTTTTGGATGATAAAGGTGGAGATACCGGGAAGAGATACAATTGAAATAGATTGTTTGGTGCTTGACTATAACGGAACCATAGCAAATGACGGTTTGCTGATTGATGGTGTGGAAGAAAGATTGACAAGATTAAAGCAACAAGTGGAAATACATGTGTTAACGGCGGATACCTATGGAACTGCCAAAGAACAATGTGATCACCTTGGAGTAATACTGGATACCTTTCCAAAAGCCAATGCGGCAGACTGTAAACTTGACATTGTAAAGGGGCTTGGAAAAGGTGTGATGTGCATTGGCAATGG
>JAILCP010000065.1 GCA_024680055.1 Lachnospiraceae bacterium
AGGGAGAAAAGAGAGAAATATAACCTTTGCCATTATGCTGACTCTTAATATAATACTAATGATCGGCGTGGTAATTGGCATGGGAAATTATATGAAAGTCAGCGATGACGAGAAGAGGAAAACCATACAGGATAATACGGAAAACAATACCTACACCGTGGTAAAACAAATCGGCAACCAGCTGAATTTTACCGCAAATGTTGTCAATGGATATGCCGATTATATTGAGGGTGAGAAGCTTTCTTTGGAGGAGGCTACAGCCTATCTGGATCATTGGAAATCTTTTTACAAAAGGGTATTAATACTGGATAGTTCAGCGAGAAAGGGAATCTCACTGGATGGGTATGGTCAGGATAAGGTACTTGATCTTACAGAGGAATCCTTTGTGGATGATTTAGAAAGGCAGTCCAAAGCGGTGGGAGAAAAAGTTTTCCTGTCCGATGTTTATAAAGATAATATTGGAGATAATTGTGTCAGTTTTTGCCGTAGAATAGAGATTAAGAAAAAAGAGTACATTCTTCTTTTCGAATATCTGGCCCGGGATATTTTGAACAAAGAAATGGGCGTGCTTGGTATGGAGGAAGATAACGGATTTATTATTGACCAAAACGGAAATCTTGTGGTAGGTGAACTTCCGTGGGAGGGAGAAGAGAATTTTTACGACTATGTAAAGAAGACCTATGGAAATAAAAGGCTGAATAACATTGAGAAAACCATAGCCCAAGGTGGAAAGGATGCCAATTTTAAATTGATGGTGGAAAAAGAGCAGACCCTGTGGACGTTTTGCAAAATTGAAGGAACCCGGGATTGGGTTTATATGTACTATCATGCAGAACCAAAAATGTTTTTGGGAAAAGACATTCGTCAGAATGTTTTTCTGGTATTTGTACTTATGGTGATATGGGTATTGCTGGATATTTTAGCATACTTTTTCTACAATCGTCGACTTCGAAGAAGTCTTGATATTATTGAACGTCAAAATGAAGATTTGATTAAAGCCAACGAAGCCAAAACCATGTTTGTATCCAATGTTTCCCATGAAATCCGAACTCCGATCAATGCAGTGCTTGGTATGGATGAAATGATTCTGCGAGAGACTAAGGAAGAAAATATCAAATCCTACGCCAGAGATATTCGTAATTCCGGTAAGGTATTGCTGGATTTGATCAATGATGTGTTGGATTTTTCCAAAATCGAATCGGGAAAAATGGACATTATCAATGTAAACTATGAATTTGGCGATATGGTGGCAGAGCTGTGCGATATGATTGACATGAAGGCCAGAGCTAAATTTTTACACCTGGAAGTGGATGTGAATCCGCAAATTCCAAATGGCTTAGTGGGGGATGATCTCCGAATTAAGCAGGTGTTAATTAATATTTTAACCAATGCGGTAAAATACACGGAAAAAGGTACCATTACATTTAAAATGGATTACGAAAAACTGGATGATGCGCACATTCTTTTAAAGGCTTCGATAAAAGATACAGGCGTTGGCATGAAAAAAGAGGAACTGTATAAATTGTGCTCTGCCTTTGAACGATTGGATGAGAAAAAGAATCGTTCCGTGGAAGGTACCGGACTTGGAATGTCCATTGTTACCGGACTTTTGTCTCAGATGGGAAGCACGCTGCATGTGGAAAGCGTTTACGGAGAAGGGTCCTTATTCTCCTTTGAAATCAAGCAGGAAGTGGCAGATTGGGAAGCCATGGGAGATTTTAACCTGTACTGCGAAAAACGTCGAAATGAAGATGAGAAACCAATGGAAGTGGTGATTGCGAAGGACATGAACGTTTTGGTGGTGGACGACAACAAGGTAAACGTAAAAGTTACTCTTGGACTTTTAAAGCGAACCGAGGTAAAAGCCGATGTGGCCTACAGCGGGGAAGAGTGCCTTGAAAAAGTTGCCAAAAAGAAATACGATATGATCTTTTTGGACCACAGAATGCCTATTATGGACGGTGTGGAAACGGTTCATCATATTCGTGAAAATCAGGGACCGAATCAAAACACTGTGGTGATTGCCTTAACTGCCAATGTGGTGGCAGGGGCCAAGAAGATGTATTTGGAAGAAGGGTTTAACGGATTTTTGTCAAAACCCATCGATGTTACCAAGCTTGAAAAAACCATTCAATATTATTATGAAAAAAGTAAGGAGCGACCGGACTAGGCCGCTTCTTTTTATGGGCGTAAAATGGTAAAATAGAATCAGAAATAAAATGGGAGAAACCAAGATGATACCGGTTCAAATACTTAGCGCTAAGGTGACAATGGAAGATGGTGGTTGTATGGAAGCTTCGGTGCAGGAACTTTCTGTTTTCGGTATGGAAATTTTTATGCCTAAGGAGAATATGTCGCCTGTAGTAAAGGTGGAACTGCACTTCTTTTTGGAGGACTCCATGGAATATGAGCGATTTTGCACCACCAATCTGTCTGTGGAGATGGAACAAGAAAAATTTTACAATCGCTACAGGATCTATGTGGAAGATGACAGGTATGAACAGCTGGTAAAACGATTTACGAAAAATTATACGGAATTTGTTCAGTCAAAGCTGAATCTAACAGATGAGCAGCATGCAAAAAAATGGTGTGATTACCCGCCAAAAGAAAAGGTGACCTACGCCATTCCAAAGGCCCCGGATTACGGACTTGCCCTGGAAGATCCGGAGGCCGTGCAGAGGTATCTGGAAAATGGGGTAACAAAGAACATCAACCCCTTGACAAAGCTGTACCTTGGTAACTCTTTTTGCATTCATTTGCAGCCGGATCAAACCACAGTAATAAAGGTGGTTGAAAAAGCAAAAAGGGATGGCCTTGAGGTGATATTTGTGCTGAGTGTAACGGCGGAATGCTTTTATGAACAGCAGATGGAGCTTTTGCAATGGCTTAATGATCACTATGATGGTATGGAGGTTCTGGTCAATGACCTTGGGATTTTTTATGAGGCCACAAAGAAGTTTTCTCATTTGAAGATTCGAAAGGGAATTCTTTTATATAAAAAGTCAAAGGACCCCAGAAAAGGTTGTTTGAGGGATGGGCAATCAGAGCCGATTTTTGATGAAACAAAAAAGGAAATCTATTATCCCTACTATCAAATGAATACAGCAACATTTTGCACCCTCTATGCCGGGGTGAGAGATGGAAAACGCAGTAAAAATCATAGGGTAAAAAGGTGTACGAATCTTTGCCTATCCTATCAATTTCACTATGGGAAGGACCTGCCCATCGTCGGAAGATACAATGGAATCTTTGGCATAAGTACATGTGATAAAAGTGATAAAACGGTGGTAATAAACGGATGAAACTGGTGGTTGGAATACACAATGCAGAGGATTATATAGAAGTTGTAAAAGCAGGGGCAGACGAAGTGTTTTTTGGTTATGTGCCGACTTTGTGGGGAGATTTGTATGGGATACGAAGTCCCATGAACCGAAGAGAGGTGCGCAATTACAACGTGCAAATCGGCGGGGAAAATGATCTTTTCATTCTTCGTCAGCTGCAAAAGAAATATCCGGCAGAGCTTACCGTTGCCATGAACAGCCTTTTTTACAGTGACCGGCAAAGAGAGACGGTAATGGCCACAGTAAAAGAATTAAAGGAACTAGGATTTTCAAATTTCATTGTGGCAGAGGAGGCGTTGCTGAAATGTCTGGCAAAAGAAGGGGGCGTGAACCTTCATGTCAGCGGAGAACTGGGAGAAATGAACCGGGGGCTTGCCCTTTATCTGAAAGACCTTTTGGTAAAACGAATTATTTTTCCAAGGCAGACCACCATTTTGGAGATGGAAAGCATTACTTCCAAGGTAAAAGGACCGGAGTACGAGGCCTTTTTACTCAATGAGAAATGCCATTTTACCGGGGCCTATTGCAATTCGTTGCATTGTGACGAACTGTGCCCCATGTGCCATGTGCCCTATTCTTTGAAAAAGGGAAATCAGGAGGTGCCCATAGAAACAGATGGGGAGTATGATGGAAAACTTGGAGAATCAGGCTGCGGTTTATGTGCTTTATACAGATTGGAAAAAGCGGGGATTACCCATTTGAAAATAGTCAGCAGAGGAAATCACGTCAGTGAGACCGTAAGGGATGTGAAGGCCTGCAAAAGGGCCCTTGCCATTTTAAAGAGGGCAAAAAGTGAAAAGGAATATCAGGAACTGATGAAGAAAGAACTGTTTCCTACAGGATGCAGCAAAGAATGTTATTACAGGGAGTGTTTGAATGAGCTGGAAGACGGAATACCCGAGGGTATTATTGAAACGAGATAACATTACCATATTGGATGAAGGCTGGACTTTGAACGGCACCAAAATCAATATGCCATACCCACCGCAGTCGGAGCTTTCCGGTTACGGGCAAAAGGTGAAAAATCATCTGTCCTATGAGGTGGCCTTTGAGGTTTTGGAGTGGGATGAAAATGAAGATATTGTACTTCATTTTGGCGCTGTGGACCAGGTGGCAGACGTTTATGTAAATCAAATCTTTGTGGGCCATCATGAGGGCGGTTACTTACCGTTTTCCTTCCACATTGCCAAGGCTTTAAAGCCCAATTACAATATTCTTCAAGTGGATGTGACGGATACTTTGAATCGTAAGTATCCCTATGGAAAGCAAAGCAGATCACCCCACGGCATGTGGTATACCCAGGTGTCCGGAATCTGGCAAAGTGTTTGGCTGGAAAGAGTGCCAAGAAAGGCAATTAAGGCTCTTTATATCTCCACCACCATGACCACCCTTACACTGGATGTGGATACCACCAGTGCAACCTATGATGTGCTGATTAAGGATACAGACAATCAGCCTGTATGGCAAAAGGAGGGCATCGATTCCACCGTGGCTTTTACGGTGGATTTTTGTGAGGAAGGGCTGGATATGAAGCTGTGGGATACGGAACATCCATACCTCTACAATCTGGAACTTTTTACCAAAACCGACCATGTGTACAGCTATTTTGGATTAAGGGAAATAAAGGTCCTGGAAAATAATCAGATTGCTTTAAATAATCAACCGGTGTTTTTGCATGGAATTCTGGATCAGGGGTATTTTCCGGAGGGAATCTTTTTGCCAAAAGATCCAGGGGAATACGAAAAGGATGTGCTTCGTATGAAGGAACTGGGATTTAACATGATTCGGAAACACGTAAAAGTGGAACCGGAGCAGTTTTATTATGCCTGTGACAAACATGGT
>JAILCP010000090.1 GCA_024680055.1 Lachnospiraceae bacterium
ATACCACCAAGACCTACGTGAACCGCGTGATCAAGAAGAATGAGAGCGTGGTCAATAATACTTTCGTCAAGATGATGGAGGCACTGGGGTATGATATCGAACTGCATTATGTGAAGAGGGACGAATAGATGGCAGATACTGGAGATGAAAGTGAAGCTTCAGAATGAACTGATTGAAAATATAGACAAAGCGCATACAACGGAGATGGGTGTTGGTATGTCAGGAATGATGGTTGCGTAATTACCGTGAATGCAAGTAGTTACACGATCATTACAGCACATAAAGAGAAAAAGGCGGAATAGATTTAATGCAGAGTTCAGTAAATATTACTGGTACAGGGATGAAATGATCAAGGTGGTTGAAGACTATTTTTCAGGGGAGAAGATTCTGCCTGAAAAGAAGAAATCAACAAAAACGCACAAGGCAACTGTAACAGAACTTGCCTATGAAGACCGTTTTATCTCTTCGGATAAAATGATTGCGTTATCCAAACATCCTCGAAAAGTCAATTCCAGCGACGCAGACCATTTCTTTAAAAGAACTGTAGCAGTAATCTGTGATTCCATAGAAAACAAGACCAAAATTTTTTCCACCGCCCGTGGCTATGGCGAGTTCAAAGGTGGCTGTTGTCCGTGAAATCAAAGAGGAACTGGATGTTACCGTTGCCGTGGGTGATCTGATCGACACCATCGAGTACGACTATCCGAAATTCCATTTATCCATGGATTGTTTTTGGTGCGAGGTAAAAGAAGGACAACTGAAGCTTCTCGAAGCAGAAGCGGCAAAATGGTTAACCAAGGAAGCTCTGGATTCCGTAGACTGGCTTCCGGCAGATATCACCTTGATTGGAAAAATTAAAGAAGCAATGGAAGAAAACCAGAATGTATAAAAGGCGATTGGCTTTTTTACCCTGGTATTTTTAACGGACACCTCTTCGTGTAGTATAAAGTCAGAAGCAAAGAAATGCAGATGACGACTACACGAGGAGGTGTTTTTATGTCAAAGATTTATTTTACAATTGCAGGAACCAATCATTGGCATGGCCAGGAATTTATTGAGCCGAAGATGCAGGTGAAGTTGGTCAAGGAACCGGATAACGAAGCGGATACGGAGGCAATCAAAGTGGAGATGCCGGGAATCGGACAGATTGGCTATGTTGCCAACAGTCCATACACAGTGATTGGTGAAAGCTACAGTGCAGGACGTTTGTATGACAAAATCGGCGATGAGGCGGCAGGGACGGTACTTTATGTATTGCCAAAGGGGGTTCTTTGTGTGTTGGATGTTAAGGAAGATGGAGGGAAAAAGAAGGGTAGTGGTAAGTAGAAGGGATTGGCGTAAGCTGCCAACTTTCGCATGAAAATGCTATAAATATTAAGGAATATGAGTGAATATTTTTGTGCATTTCATAGATATGAAGCATAATAAATTTGGCTATTTTGAAATACAAGTATAGCCGTTAACCATAAAGGAGAATGTACTATGAAAAATGGAAAAAGAATTGTGTTACTGTTGTTAGTTATTGTTATGGTTCTGTCTGTTGTTCCATTATACACTCAGGCGGCAAAACCAAAACTCAACAAAACAAGTAAAACAATGTATGCCGAAACTTGGTACACTTTGAAAGTGAAGAACTACAATTCGTCTAAGGTAGTGTGGTCTTCGAGTAATGAAAAGGTTGCAAAGGTATACAGCGGATGCCTTTATGCTGTTGCAGAGGGTAAGGCCACTATTACAGCTAGGTGTGGAAAGAAAAAACTGAAATGTAAAGTTACTGTCAAATACACGACTAAGCAAAAAATAAAGGCAATTAGCGATTGGTATATTGGAGAGATATGGAATGACGGAATAACTGTTATGCGTGATTATGCCAATAACAAAGAGGGTGTTAATGTAGAATACACACTCAACAAGTTAAAAAAGAATTACAAAAAAATGGAAAGCTATAACACTTTTATGGAGGGACTTTCGGATAGCAAGTATTCTGATTTGAAAGAAGTTTGGACATTAATCAAGAATGAAAGTGATAAACACTACAACAGCATTATGACATTCGATTGGAACAATTTTCAGACAGAAGAAGAATGGGAGGACGCATACGAAGCCGCAGAGTATGCGGACGGATTTCCAAAATGGGAAAACCCTGTGGATACCACGTTGTTATCTACTTACGTCCAAGACTATTATTCTTTGGTGAATTAACAAAATAAACAAGCTAATGATATATTATCTCATTCAATGTTAGAAGGCTAAAAGATTCTTTCTGATATTTCTATTCACCCAAAATAATGAGTTCCTTTACCAATGCGTTTATTATAATTTTTTTCCCTGAGAATAGAAATATTTATATAGTAGGATATGACAAGAAAAGGCATTCTAGCGAGAGGCAGATATGGAATTACTAATCATTCCGGTAATATTGATATTCATAATGATTGTGAGTGTTATATGCCGGAAAGCAGTTTTATGGTTGTTCTAATTATCCGTCGTGCAGATTTATTAGAAATATTGAAAAAGATTCCAAATGAAAAAGCAAAAATAACTATAAACCACAACTATTTCTAACTACAAAAACCATGGTTTTGTGGGGCACGTGGCTGAGCCTGTAGGGATAATGCTCACCGAGCAACGAAAATGACCAAAAGGATAATTGTCGATGCCTTGCTCCTCCAATCCCCGGTGCTCCCTGCATCGGAAATAGAAAAAAGTCTAATTCCCGATGCCCTAATCCTTGCACTTAATGTTCACCGAGCAACGAAAATGAGTAAAAGGATAATTGTCGATGCCTTGCTCCTCCAATCCCCGGTGCTCCAAGCATCGGAAATAGAAAAAAGTCTAATTCCCGATGCCTTGCCCCAATTCCCCTTACTTCCAATAACGAAAATAAAAAATAAAATTTTTTTCGTAGAACCCCATTTTAAAATTAACGCCCTTCGTATTATATAACAGAAGCATAGAAAAACCTTTATAGAACAAGGAGGGCAAATATTATGAGAAAATCATTTAGAACAATCGTTACATTATCAACCGTAGCAACATTAGTAGTTTCCACAGGACTTGTTTCTTTTGCGGCACCTGCAAATAACAGAAACAAAAATCAGAATCAGTCCAATAGCCAGACATCCGGCGAGAGACCTGAAATGAACGGCGAGAGACCTGAAATGAACGGCGAGAAGCCTGAAATGAACGGCGAGATGCCAGAGATGAATGGTGAAAGACCTGAGATGAACGGTGAGATGCCTGAAATGAATGGTGAAAAACCTGAAATGAATGGCAAGGGACCTCAGCAGATGATCAACTTAGATATGGTTGAAAAAGCAATCGCTGAACTTGACGATGAAGACACACAGGAAGAATTAACAACCTTGTTGGATGCTTTTAAAGCTGCATTAGAAGAGGGAAAGAATTTTGACGAGAGCCAGAAGTCGGAAGTTACAGAGGGTGAAGAAGCTGAAGTTCAGGAGAGCAACGCACTTCAGGAAGCTGAGCAGGCTTTAACCGAAGCACTTGAAAAAGCAGGCATCAGCCTTGAGGATATGAAGCCTGAAATGAAAGAGAAACCGGACAAGAACAAAAACGATAAAACTGTAGAGACCGAGGAAACAGAAGAAACAGAAGAGACTGAGGAAACAGAAGACTCCGAAGACGCATAATGTTCACGAAAAAAAACTCCGGATGTGATAATATTAGGGCATGGACGAATATGGAATGAAAGCATTAAAGGCCGCACAAGATGCGGCCTTTAAGGAAAACTTCATACAAGAAAGCACACAGACCATTTTGAAACTTGCCGCAAAATCACAAAATCGATTTATTACAGTGGAAG
>JAILCP010000002.1 GCA_024680055.1 Lachnospiraceae bacterium
GATCTTCATATGATAAAAACTTTGACATGGTAGCTCCTTTCCAGCCGCCAGAAATCAAAGCATAACAAAAATGAGACCAACCTTCCAGTCGGCCTCACATGTTTGTAAGAGAGAATCCATACCCCTCTCTTACACCTATAATTATTAACTTGTACTACTAATCCGAGATAGTGGGTATGGAATCTCGGATTACAATTGAGAGTTCTTTCAAAGAGTCATCTGTGACCATTCCTTGTATTTCTGGCATTTTTAAATTGAATCATGTATAATTCAAATATCATATACTAGTTGGGAGGGGTTTTTATGACCGCTTTACTAAACGTTGTACACGGATGGGGTCCACTTAGTATTTTCCTGCGACTTTTTTTTGCAATGGCCGTTGGTGTTCTTATTGGAATCAACCGTGAACTGAAGAATCGAAGTGCCGGTATCAAAACCCACGTTTTGGTTTGTATCGGAGCAGCACTTGCAATGATGACTTCTGAATATATTTTACATATGTTTCCGGATGCAAGAGCCGATGTGAACCGTATCGGTGCACAGGTTATCAGTGGTGTTGGTTTTCTCGGTGTTGGAACCATTATTGTAACCGGTCGAAAACAGGTGCGAGGTCTTACAACTGCCGCAGGACTTTGGGCATGCGCCTGTGTGGGAATTGCCATCGGAATCGGTTTTGTGGAAGGAACTGTCATCGCCACCGGATTTATTCTTTTTACCCTGTGGGTACTTGACTACTTTGATCGCCAGTTCCATCAACATACCAAGTATTTGGATATTTACATGGAATTTATCTCCAACATGGGCATTGAAGAATTTCTGATTTTCTGTCGTAAACACGGTATTCGTGTGGACCATTTTAACATTTCTGAAAGCCATTTGACCGGGGAAGGTCCATGTGCCACATTTTCAGCAACCTTAAGAACCCCTGAAATCAGGGAAGCCTTTTTTGAACACGTACATGACAATGATAATATTAAATACTACGAAGTATTGTAATATCCAATAAAAATGCGAAAGCTGTTCACCAACTCTGTTGGCGGACAGCTTTTTTGCTTGCTTTTCCTGGTGCAATATGATCGTGGACCATAAGCAGATATTCTCCACCCTTTCCTCTATTTTTCTGCCTTGCACCGAGACAAGGTACATATATAACATAAGGCCATGGCTTGTGGCACTCAAAAAAGGAGTTGTGGCATTTTACTGCCACAACTCCTTCATAATATCAAATATCAAATTACATTTGTTTGGATACTTCTTCTACAACTTTCACAGCCTCAAATACTGCGGATCTGAATCCACGTTTTTCAAGAACACGTACAGCTTCAATTGTTGTTCCTGCAGGTGAACATACCATATCTTTCAATTCACCAGGGTGCTTTCCGGTATCGAGAACCATCTTGGCACTTCCCAGAACTGCCTGTGCTGCAAACTTGTATGCCTGCTGTCTTGGCATTCCTCCGGATACAGCTGCGTCTGCCATTTCTTCGATGAACATATATACATATGCCGGTGCAGAACCACTAACTGCAGTTACGGTATCCATAAGGTGCTCCGGAACCTGCTCAACAAGACCAAAGCTCTCTAACATGCATCTAACTTTCTTCGCATCTTCTTCTGTGATGTTTTTGTTTGGACACATTGCTGTCATTCCTGCGCTAACCATAGCCGGTGTATTTGGCATGGTTCTTACAATCTTAACTTCTTTACCGAACTGCTCTCCAAGCCAATCCAGTGTCTTACCAGGTGCAATTGTAATTACAATCTGATCCGGTCTGATTGCGTCCTTAATCTGATTGATAACATCTCCGTAATACTGTGGTTTTACGGAAAGAACCATCATATCTACATTCTTAACAACTTCCAAGTTGTCAGGTGTAACGTTGATTCCAAACTGTTTCTGAACTCTTTCCCTACCTGGTGCAAATACATCTGCTCCGTAAATTTCGTCCGGTGTAGCAATTTTCTCTTCAATAACTGCGCCAATAATAGCAGATGCCATATTACCTGTTCCTATAAATCCTAATTTCATTGTTACAAACCTCCATTTAATGATGTTCGACCGCGGTCGAACCGTGTTCTATAAGACTCATCTCGGTAAATATAACACTTCGTAATGGTTTCGTCAAGTATTTATCAGAGTTTAAGTGTGCCTAAAATATTTTTTAATGATGTACCGATTTCACCCTCATTATAATCTTCTACCAAAACATCGTCTGCCTCAACTTTTTCTGTGATTTCTTCAAATTCTTTCATGCTGAGAGACAACTTTCCGTCCTTGATTTCAAGAAGCTTTACTGTTACCTGCTGCCCTTCCTTTAACACTTCGGAAGGATTGGAAAGACGTTTTTGGCTGATTCTTGAAATATGAAGAAGACCGCTCAATCCATTTCCAAAGTTGATAAAAGCGCCGTAAGGCATGATTTTTTCCACGGTGCCTTCGTAGTTGCTGCCCGGAACCATGTGAGAAATACGGGTGGAAATCTCCTCTTCCTTTTGCCTCTTTAATAATACTTTTGCAGAAAGAACCAGTTTTTCCTTTTCCTTATCCACAGTAATCGGTGTAACCATGATTTTTTTGTTTAGCCAGGAATCCAGGTCTTCCACATAGGTGAGGTCCAACTGGGATGCGGGGATAAAGCCGCGTACTCCCTTGGCATAGGCCACAACACCGCCGTTGACAACTTCGGCGATTTTTACCGGAATAGCAGTTTCGTTTTCCATATCTGTAAGAAGTTCGTCGTAGGAAAGAACTTCTGTTGCTTCCTTCATGGATAGTACAATGTTGCCTGCTCCGTCGTCTACCTTTACAATGGTGGCAGTGATTTCATCTCCCACCGAAAATTCCTCTTCCGGTAAAAATGTGGGATCGTCTGTGACATCTTTCAATGCCAAAATTCCCGGGGCATAGTAATCAAGGTCAATGGTCATATCCTCCTCGGAAATGGCAATGATAGTTCCTTTTACCATGTCTCCTTCGTTCATTTTGCGAAAGGATCTCTCCAGTTCCTTTTCGTAATCCTTCATACTTTCTTCCATTTTTAGTTCTCCTTCCCAAATGTCCATTTCATGCAAAATTCGTAGGACTCATTGGCTTTTATCAAAGGTTTTTGAAAACCATCCAGGTGCATAGCATCCGGAATCACCTGAGGTTCCAGGCAAAAGCCGCTTCTCTTTTTATAGGTTACATTTCCCTTCCCTTTGTGCTCCGGAATATAGTTTCCGGAATAAAACTGTACACATGGGCAATTGCTTGCCACCAAAAGGGTAATGCCGCTGTCTGTTCCCTTTGCCTTTCCGATCACCGTAAGACCCTCCCGGTCTTTGTTTCCGTTTAAAATATAATTGTGATCGTAGCCTTTTGCACAGTTTAGCTGCAGGGTATCTGTGTCAATGCGCTCACCGATGGTGTGCGGGGTGGTAAAATCAAATGGAGTTCCGGCTACCTTCACCACTTCTCCGGTTGGAAGGCTGTGTTTTCCATCCAACGGGGTAAAAGTATCTGCATCCAGCTCCAATAAGTGATCTTCCATGCTTTCCCCTGTGGCACCGTTGAGCTGGAAATACACATGGTTGGTTACATTCATTATGGTGTCCTTGTCACTGACACCGGTAACCTTTAATTTCAATTCATCCTTTTCTGTTAACTCATAACACAATTGAAAGGTGACGTTTCCCGGAAAACTGTGTTCCTTTTCCTTATTTAAACATTCCATGTAAAGATGGGTTTCATCACTTTCCTGTTCCTTTACCTGCCATACCTGGAAAGCGGTGTTGTTACTGCCGCTGTGCAGGTTGTTGGTGCCATCGTTTTGATCCAGCAGGTAGGATGTTTGGTTAATGGTAATTTCCCCATTTCCGATACGATTGGCATTTCGCCCCACCAGGGCGCCGAAAAAGCAGGTTCCCTCTTCGTATTCTTTTACCGTATCGTAGCCTAAAATAATGTCTCGTTTGTTTCCCTTTGTATCCGGGTATCGGATGGCCACAAGGGTGGCTCCGAAATTGGAAATATCCACTTCCATATGTTGATTTTTTAAGGTATAGAGAAATACGCCTTCCCTATCCATAGGTTTCTTATTAAGCATAAAAGCCTCCTTCTATTTTCCGGTATATAAATCTTTTTCCGTTATGACCCCGTTGAGGGGGACGTCAAATTCTTCAGTTACAAGCCGATCCACCTTTTGGGTCTCAAAGGCAACTCCGATCTTCACTGCCTTTTTACATTGAGGTAAAAAGCGATCGTATATTCCTGCGCCCATTCCCAGCCTGTGGCAGTTTTCGTCAAAGGCCACAAGGGGCGTTAAAATCACATCGATGTCCTCCGGTTCCACCTTTTGAGAAGCCTCCATCAGGGGCACCTTTAAGCCGTACAGGTCCTTTCCGTAGCTGTTTTCATCCTTTGGAATCAAAGCAACCATGGATGTCTTTCCCACACAATAAGGATATGCCACCTGTTTCCCTTCCGCCTCCATGGCCCTATGAAGTTCAAAAAGTTCCACCTCACCGTCAAAGGCCAGAAAGCTAAGCACGGTTTTTGCATTTTTATACACATCCAGGTTTTGAATTCGCTCTGTTATGGCCTTTTGGGCAAGCTGCCTTGCAGTTCCCTGCAGTGCCTTTCTGGCCTTTCGTTTTTCTTTTCTCAGTTCTTTTTTATCCATGGCAATTCTCCTTCTTTTTACCCCTTATTTCATTATAAATAAATCCATTTCTGCACACAAGTTTAAACCCTGTTTTTCTTGAATTTGCACCGGTCATTTGATAGTATCAAATTATAAATAAAGGAGACCTTACTATTATGAATTATGATAAATTATTACAGGAAATTATTCATATCGGAAGTCTTTTAATCCAAAGCGGTGCAGAGAATCTTCGTGTGGAGGACAGTCTCTACCGCATGTGTAAAAGCTACGGATTTATTCAGTCCGATATTCACGTAATTCCATCCAATATACAGGCCACGGTCATCACCAAGGACGAGCGTGTCATAACTCAGATTTGTCACGTGCGTAAGTCCGGATTTGATTTTACCCATTTGGCAAGACTCAACGATTTGTGTCGTTATGTTTGCGTCAATACCCCGGATGAAGTGACCTTAAAAGAAAAACGACTTGAAATTCAAACCATGAAAAAACCGCGAATCTGGCTAACCACTCTGGCCGCCATCCTTTGTGGAGGCGGTTTTGCAGCCTTCTACGGCGCCACGGCGCCGGACCTTATCATTGCCTTTCTGGCCTCTGCTTTGGTGGCTCTTGGGGGATTGTGGCTTGCCAAGCGGGAAGAAAATGTATTTATCTACCATTTTATACTGATGTTTATTGCGGAAGTACTGGTACTTTTACTTACAAGGCTCTACCACGGATCACGTCCTGAAAGCATCACCGACGGTTTGATTATGATTTTCATCGGTTCTCTTACCATTACCAACGGTATTCGCGACGTAATGGCCAAGGAGATTCTTTCGGGTATCAACAACGTACTCGGTTCCATTCTTGGTGCATCGGGAGTGGCATCCGGCATTGCCCTTGCCCTTCTTTTGTTCCATCAGGAGAGCAAAGGACTTTTGCTTGCGCCGCAGTTGAGCGTGCAACTTTTTAGCGCTATGGTGGCCTGTGTGGGCTTTTCACTGTGGTACCGGGTTCCGGGACGCTGTATTATTTACAATATGTTCGGTGGACTGATGACCTGGTTCATCTATTACTGCCTGTACTATCGCATGAACGTTACTTCTTTCTTTGCAACGTTGGTTGCGGCCATGTTCGTTGCTGCTTTTGCCTACGTAATGGCCAGATTGAATAAGGTTCCTGCCACTGTATTTTTGTCCACCACGGCCATACCGCTGATTCCGGGACCTCAGCTTCACTATATGATGTATGCTGTGGTAACCTCCGACTCGGTTTTGTTAAAATCATCCACTCACACCCTGCTTGTGAGTTGTTTTGGAATTGCTCTGGGATTTATGTTTTTTGACGCATTTGCCCGTTATACCACGTTGCTTGGAAAAGTCATTCCAAACAACAAATAATCTATAAAGGACGTACTATGAAAGACGAAGCGAAATTACTTGGCTGTATTTTGGAACTTGGCTCTTTGATGTTGCAAAACGGTTCCGAAACCGCCAAAACAGAAGAAAGATTATATAAATTATGTGATGCCTACGGTTTTGTACACACCGACTGTTTTATTATTCCAACCAATATTCAGCTCTCTGTGGAAACAACCGATGGAAGAATCATTACCCAGGTATGTCACGTAAGGAAAACCGGCGTAAACTTCATGCTGCTTGACCGGGTTCACAAGGTATATCACTATGCCTTGGAAAACACCCCAAGCGCCGCCATTTTCCATGACCGGTTAAACCGGGCCAAGGTGTACCCTGCTCAGCCTCTTTATGTCACGGCCCTTGCCTCCTTTGTCAGCGGAGGTTCTTTTACCGTGCTTTTTGGAGGAAATGTATGGGACTTTTTTGTCGGGGGATTTCTTGCCATGTTTATTGGAGTTGGGGGAACCTTCTACGGCAAAATCGAAAAAAACCTGTTTATGTACAACATGGTATTTGCCTTTCTTTGTGAAACTGCCATTTTGTTTCTGGCAAGGAATTTTTCCTGCTTCACCCCATCCAGCGTTACCACCGGTGTGGTTATGATGTTAATTTCTGCCTTAGCCACCACCAACGGTGTCAGGGATTTACTTCACCGGGATTATATCTCGGGGGTGGAGAACATTATTATATCCGTTCTAGGCGCAGGTGGAATTGCCACCGGCATTACATTTTCCATGCTGGCCTTTCATAGCGGAAGTTCCATCACCATTTCCGAACATGGATTTTTCATCAGTTTGCTTTCTTGTTCCATTGGGGCCATCGGCTTTGTTATATGGTTTGAAGTTCCAAAGGATAAAATAACAGCAGCCTGCATCAATGTGATCGGCTGCTGGAGTATTTACGCTATTTTGTTTTATTTACTTGGGGTCAGTGATTTCTTCTCCACCCTGATTTCTGCCGTATTTGTGGCGGTGTATGCAAGGGTTGTGGCCAATCATTACCACTGCCCATCCACCATCTTTTTAACCACAGGAATCCTGCCGGTCATTCCGGGAGCAACCCTTTATCAGCTCCTGTTTGCGGTAACCACCAACGATCCGGTTCTGATTCGTGAAAAGGGTCATTCCCTTGCCTATGCCTGCATCGCCATTGCCCTTGGATTCCTCACGAGTTATCTGAAGCCTTATATTCGTCGCGGCTAAGTTCTCTGATCAGCATTACAATGGTGGTAACTCCCGCAAGGGCGTCTGCCACCGCGCCGGAATACATAATTCCATGAATTCCCATAAAAACAGGTAAAATCAGCATCAACGGCAACAGGTACAAAATCTGTCTTGTTAATGATAAAAACATACCCACCTTTGGTTTTCCGATTGCGGTAAACAAATTGGATACAATGGGCTGTAAAAAGTTTAAGAAGGTAAAGAATAAAAAGATTTTAAAGTAATTTACGGCAAAATCATAATATTCCTTGCTTCCCTCACCGAAAATGGCAATGATCTGTCGCGGTGCAAAATGGAACAGACAAAAAGCCACAACGGAAAGGCCAAATCCAATTTTCGATGCCAAAAGCACTGCCTCTTTTACCCTCTTATAATTCCGGGCGCCATAGTTAAAGCTAACAATCGGCTGTAATCCCTGGGAAATACCAATTATAAAGGCAAAAAACACCTGATTTACCTTTGTGATAATTCCTGCACAGGCAATGGGTATGGAATCCCCATACACAGACATGGAACCATAGTATTTCAAGGATTTATTCATCACAATCTGAAGCACCATCATGGCCAGCTGATTGGTACAAGGTGCCATTCCAAGACTGACAATTCTGCCTACATACCGTGACTGAATTTTAAAATGATCAAGAGTAATGGTTACACTTTTTGCATGAATCAAAAAGTAAATGGCCATACAACCGGAAACCACCTGTCCAATTACTGTTGCCAGGGCAGCTCCTGCCATCCCCCATTGAAAAACAAACACAAACAGGGCATCCAATACCACATTTAAAAGGGCGCCGGTCATATTGATGATCATGGTCATTTTCGGTCGACCGTCGGCTCTCACCAAATGTCCGCCACCTGTGGCTATAATCAGAAACGGAAAACCAAATCCCACCACCTTGGTGTAGGTTAGGGCGTAAGGTAACACCTTTGCCGGAGAGCCAAAAAAGTTCAACAACCCACCGGTAAAAAGCTCGGTAATCAGGGTTAAAACAATACCCCCAAGCATCATTACCACGGCGGCATTTCCCATATAGTAAGGGGCAATTTTTCCTTTTCCTTCTCCCTCCGCAATATTAAAGGCTGATGACCCTCCGATTCCAAACAAAAGAGCCACAGCCACACATGAAATACTTAACGGAAACGCAATATTGGTTGCTGCATTTCCAAGTTCTCCTATACTTCTTCCTATAAAAAATTGATCCACAATGTTGTACAAAGAACTTACCAACATTGCAATAATGCTGGGGATTGCAAACTGTGCCAAAAGCTCCCCAACCTGTTTTTCTCCCAGCGGATTCTTATATTGCACTAATATTCCTCTTTTCTATCACTTCTCTTCTTGCTTCCTCATAGATTTTATCAAATTGATTAATATTTTCAAGAGAAAAATAGGTATAAACCACACAAACCTTATGTTCTTCCACTTCCAGAGAGGCCATACGACGATTGATTTTTCCAAAGATTTCGTCTGCCTTTGCAGAAGAGGTGGCAGGTAAAAGTACCAGCATTTCACCGCCGTTCATTCGAATGACGTAGTCGGAAACCCTGGAAAAACGTTGCAATAACCAGGCCATTCTTCGAAGCACCTTATCCCCCGCTTCAATGCCATAGTGTTCATTAATTTCACTTAAACAGCCCACACTGTAAATTGCCCCAAAGAACGGTGCATATTCCTCCCCTGCCAATTCCATTTTCATCTTCTGGCAGTAATTGCGGTTGTAGGTACCGGTGAGCATGTCATGAGACGCATTGTAATTGGCTTCAAGGGATGCCCTCTTTTGTTCTGACACATCCAAATAAATGAAGGAATGGCCTATGATTCGTTCCAGATGATCCTTCATAATCTTATATTGTATTCTAAAGTAAAATACCATATCTCTGTATATCATAGAGGTCTCAAAGTTCTGCTCATCTTCTCCGTCCAAATCAATGTAAGGACTCTTTTCAAGGAAGGTTTCAAGGCTGTCCTTTTCCTGAATGCCAAGAATCTCCCTTGCCTTGCGGTTCAAAAGCAGGATTCTGTCTTCATTGTCAAAAACCACCACAGGATTATCCATTTCCTCCACAAAATAGGCCTTGGTGGATGAAATGGCTCCTTTTCCCCTGAAATCGTAGGCATAAAAGTACAGTGCCGGTCCAATGATTCCATATGCCAAAATGGAGTAATCAATGATGGAATGTGTAAAAAAGACTGCCCCATTTAACAGAATTTCTGCCACCAAAAACAGCACCATCATATAATATCTGGCCTGATAAAACCTGGCCACACTTTTTGTTTTTTGCACCAAAATCACCACTGCCAAAATGGCCATCATATGGCAGAATGCTACATGGAACAAAAACAGCGGATGCATCATAGGCTCTGCAAGCATACCGCTTTTGGTTTGCACCATGTTGTATTCCATCATCATCTTGGTATATGGATTGATTATAATCATGATACTGTCAACCACAGCAATCACCGAAAGCCACGTATGGTTTTTTTCAATAAACCCTGTGGTTTTGGTGTATAAAATACTGAATTTTACCGTGAAATATAAGGCCCACACCACAGACAAAAACAATAAACTGTGACATATGGTTGTTACCATATGATCTCCCACATACAAATATATGGTGTAGGATAAGGATGCAACGACCCCGGCGCCCGCAATTTTAATCAGACTTTTTCCAAGGTCGTCCTTCTTTAAAAATAAACGTATAGAATAAATGGTCAGTATGGCTGTAACCACCATATACAATCCAACAAGTATATCTTTGCTCATAAAAAAACCTCCAAATGCCTACCTCTTCCAGTTAGAGTCATACTACCATCTAATATTGAACTTTTTATGATTACTCTATGTAAAAAAACGCAATAAACTACCGCACAAGATTTGGTTTCTTGTGCGGTAAAAAAAGATCTCTTTTTAAGTTAATCGACTGAAATGATAATTGCTGTCTTCCGACTTTTTCTCTCGCTTCAATCCCAGGGAATTTGCGTTCTTTAGCTTTTCCAAAAGCTCTTTTACCATGCGCTCCGCTTCTTCATCATCGTAATCATCCAGTCGGATTTTAATCTCCGTCAAGGATTCATTTACATAGTCCGGCAAATCATAACGCTGCAAATCCGAAACCTTACCTGCAGACTCCTTTAACTTAAAGTTGGTTAAATCATCTAAAATGTAAAGCAGTCTTGCGTTAATCTCTCCAAGGCTGATTGGAATGGCGCTGCCTTTTCCTCCGGCTCCGATGTTCTTCTCCAAAAGTCTTACCACGCGCTCCATCATGCTGAGGGCTGAATCCGGCATACCCACATCCAATTTGGTTCTGGCATTACGAATTCGTCCTGAAATTTCCGGATTGATCTGATAACCAAGTACCTCATCCATTTTAATGGCTGCGGATTTGGTTTTCTCCTCTTCCAAATCCTTGCATATATCAAGTACCCTTGCCCGAAGTTCATCCTCTTCCATAGGAAGTCTTCCAAGTCGTTTAAATACCCTTTCAATACGGGAAATCAGATTCTCCGCCTCAAAGGGTTTAATGATAAAATCCATGATTCCAAGCTTACTTCCTTCCACCACTGTGGTTTTATCATTCTTGGATGTTAAAAAGATTACCGGAACGGTAATGCCGTTAGGCTGTGTACGAATTTCCCGAAGGGTTTCAATACCATCCATAATCGGCATCTGCACATCCAAAAGAATTAGGTCCACCTTGTCTCGATACAGGTACTTCACTGCTCTTCGGCCGGATATCATGGGAATGACTTCGTATTTATCTTTTAAGTCCTGTTCTACCGTGGCCAGATTCACTGTATTGTCATCTACCACCATTATTTTCATCTTTTCCATCATAGTTCATGCCTCTTTAACTTACAAATATAATACTTCCAATAATTCTCGCAACATGTCTTCTGCTGCATCGTCATCGTATAACTTTAATTTGGCGCGAATTGCATGTAACACATTCTTCGTCTCTGAAGCAATATGAAATTTCAGTAATTCATCCAAACTTTTTGCCGCATCTTTTGGTTTAAAATCTTCCAGTAACTCCAGAATCTTCTCCACCTGTTTTACCAGCTCTTTGTCATCAATGGCCGATAAATTTTCTTCCTTATCACCGGCATCACCAAGTTTTCCGTAAGTGGTAAGTACTCCTTCGATTTCACTTAAAATAAAATCGTACATTTTTAGTAGAGTATCATAATCGTCTTTAATTAACAAGTAGTTACCATCTTTTGCTGCCATTTCATGTTCTTTGGCCTTTCCGGAAAGTTCCATGGCCCCAATGTTGGCAGCTGCACTTTTTAACCCGTGAACCTGAATTTCATAATTGGTGTAATCTCCCACCTCTGCTAAATTTCTTATTAGCATAACCTTTTCAAGTCCATCGGTATAAAACAATTCCAATAATTCCAGATAACCGTCCACACCCTGTTTTCTAAGATTCAGGCCGCATATCACATCCACACCCTTCATGGATAACTTTTCCAAATCCTCTTTAGAGACTAAAGTGTTTTCTTCCACATCTTCCACCGGTATCTTATCTTCTTCTTTTACATAGGCATCCAGGATTTGGAATAATTCCACCTTATCAATGGGTTTTGCCAAAAAAGCATCGAAGCCGTTTTCCAAAAACATCTCTTCCGACTCCTTCATTACATTTGCTGTTAAGGCAATAATCGGTACCTGTCCGTTTTCACCACACTGCTGCCTGATTTTCCTTGTAGCTTCAAGGCCGTCCATTACAGGCATCATATGGTCCATGAAAATAATATCATATTTATTATCTTTTACTTTTTCAATTGATTCCTGCCCACTGAAAGCCTCATCCACATTGGCCTTATATTTGGCAAGTAAGCCTTGAGCAACCTTCAAATTAATTCGATTATCGTCCACAAGAAGCAATCGGCTGTTCGGGCATATAAACATACTTGTCATCTCCTTTTTCCGAACATTTACAATCATCCACATGATTTGTCATTCTATTATATTGTATCATACATAATTCCATAATTAATTATGTTCACACTATTTACAATCTTTTTGGAAACTGTTATTCTAAGGTCTGAACTTTTTAACGTACTAATTTAAAGGAGAAAAACTCATGACCAAAACAAAAAAACTGGTGCTTGCATCCTTATTTGCAGCATTAACTGCCATTGGTACCATGTTGCACATTCCCGCCGGTGCCCTTGGATATCTTCATCTTGGAGATGCCATGGTGCTTTTAAGCGGTATTCTGCTTGGTCCCATCTACGGAGGCCTTGGCGCTGCCATCGGCTCCATGCTGGCAGATATTATAAACGGCTATGCCATCTATGCTCCGGGAACCTTTCTCATCAAAGGCATCTGCGCATGGATTGCAGCCATGCTTTTCAGACATTTACCAATAAATAAAGAAAAATCTTCCCGTTTTGTTCTTCCAATCATCATCCTTGGCATTGTTTCCGAAGCCGTTATGGTGCTTGGCTACTATGCCTACGAAATCGGTATGCTGACGATGACACAGGGAAGCACTGAGGCCACCACTGCCGCAGTCACCGCACTATCCGGCGTACCTTACAACATTGTACAAGGCATCATTGCCGTTATTTTAACTGTGGTGCTCATTCCTTTGTTTTCCAAAATACAGGAGTTTCGTAACTTACTTCATAACTCATAAATTTATAGGGATATCCGGTTCTTCCTGATATCCCTATTTTTTATTCCAAGGTTTTTAAAATAATATCTCCTTCTACAGTTTCCAGATTCAACGTAACCTTTCCTTTTTCCGTTTCTGTATACTCACTGATATCATCTCCGTTCAAACGGATCTTTCCATCATTTTTCTTGACCTTGTAGTCATAATTACCCACATTTTTTTCCATGGTGAAATTGGCCACTCCGTCCACATTATAAATCTTCAAAGAATCCTTTACGTCTACATTTTTCACGGTAACGGAAGCCACATTCATATCAAGGGAAATACTGTCTGCATTGATACGCTCTGCCATAATGGACCCCGCATCAATATTCAGTGAAACCTTGTGAATCTTCCCATCCATATCAAGGGATGTGGCACCTGCCCTCTGCATTACATGAAAGCTATCCAACTTCATACCGTCCGGCAACGTTACCTCAATATAGGAAGCATCCGAAGATGCATCCTCATCCAGATTAATCTGCATCAGATTCAAAATCCCATCCTTCATTTCGCAACTGATGGCATCGTATTCGTTTCCAACCTGGGTAAAAACTTCCACATCATCCACTTCATCGGAGTGTTTTACATGAACGGTGGCATATTCTGCCATAATATAAATTCCTTTGACATCCTCCGCCGGGTAATTAATACTTTCTTCTCCAAAGTCTCCAAAGTATCCCCCTTCATCAAAATAGGCATCCCAGTCGATTCCGTATTTTTCACTCCAATCCCCTGTTTCTTCCTTTTGGGACGTTTTCGTTTCCTTTTTTGCAATCTCCGCTTTTTGACGGTGCCAGATACTGAAAATACCTCCAAGAACCACCGCCACCAAAACCAGACACAAGCCTATCTGTACTTTCTTTCTCATAGGTCCATCCTTATAAGTCTTCCAATTCTTTTAACCAAAGTGCGCTGGATGCATCACTTGGCATTCGCAAATCCCCTCGAGGAGATACTGCCACGCTACCCACCTTCGGTCCATCCGGAAGACAGGAACGCTTAAACTGTTGTGCAAAAAATCTGCGGTAAAATGTTTTCATCCATTTTAAAATGGTTTCTCTATGGTATACCCCACGAAATGCCACAACGGCCAGTCGATAAATTTTCGAAGGGCAAAAGCCGTAACGCAACAGGTAATACAATACAAAGTCATGAAGTTCGTAAGGCCCTACAATATCTTCGGTTTTCTGAGCTATCTTTCCATCCTTTGGCGGCAACAACTCCGGTGAAACCGGGGTATCAAGCACATCCAAAAGAACCTTTTGAAGTTCCCGGTTTTCACAGGTGTCTGCATAATACTGTACCAAATGACGTACCAGGGTCTTTGGCACCGAAACATTTACGCCGTACATGGACATATGATCTCCGTTGTAAGTGGCCCATCCAAGTGCCAGTTCTGACATATCCCCGGTTCCGATAACCATACCGCCGTATTTGTTGGCCATATCCATAAGAATCTGAGTACGCTCTCTGGCCTGACAGTTTTCGTAGGTGACATCATGGACATTTTCGTCGTGTTCAATATCTTTGAAATGCTGCATTACCGCCTCTTTAATTGACACTTCCTTTAAGGTTGCGCCAAGGTGTTTTACCATTCTGCAGGCATTGTCATAGGTACGATCTGTGGTACCAAAGCCCGGCATGGTAACGGCGATAATGTCCTTTCTGTCCATGGAAAGCTTATCATAGGCCCTGGCTGCCACAAGAAGCGCCAGTGTGGAATCCAGACCTCCTGAAATTCCAATCACAACAGATTGGGCCTTTGTGTGCTGCAATCTCTTCTTCAATCCTTCCGCCTGAATATTGAAAATTTCTTCGCAACGGCTTCTTCTGTCCGACACATCGGAAGGTACAAAAGGTGCATTGTCAATATATCTTGTTAATCTTGTTTCATCTTCCTCAAGTTCAAAATAAACGGTTTCGTATTCCTCACAGTCACTGCTGCCATAGGTATTCATACGTCTTCTGTCCGTATCCATACGCTCCACATCCAGCTCTGTTACTGTCAGTCCCGTACTGAACGGTTCACTTTTTGAAAGCAGGTTTCCGTTTTCCGCAATCAGGTTCTCTCCGCTATATACCACATCCATGGTGGATTCCCCTTCGCCGGCGCTGGCATAGATATAGCCGCAGTTTAATCTGGCAGATTGTCCTTTGACCAGTTCGCTGCGGTAGGCACTTTTACCGGTAATGGCATCCGACGCGGATAAATTGGCAATGATGGTGGCGCCTGCAAGGCAGTGCTGAATACTTGGAGGATTGGGAACCCAAAGATCCTCACAGATTTCCACTGCAATACGAATGTTTTCATATCCTTCTGCCACAAACATCAATTCTCTGGACAATGAAATTTCATCCTCGATTAAGAAATCCACTCCTTCGCCACTTGTAAAATATCTTGCTTCATAGAACTCACTGTAATTAGGCAAATTGGTCTTTGGCACCATACCAAGGATTTCTCCCCGGCTGATGGCTGCTGCCGCGTTATACAATTTATGATTGCAAACCACCGGAAGTCCCACAAAGAAAATACCGTCAAGGTTCTCCGTATACTCTGCCAGTTCCTTTAATCCAAGAAATGCCCTATCCAGCAAAGTCTTTTGTAAAAAAAGTTCGCCGCAGGTATATCCTGTAATACAAAGTTCCGGAAAAACAGTGATTTTCACTCCCCGTTTTACACTTTCATCCATCAGTTCTTTTATTCTTTCCACATTATGATCCACATCTGCTACAACCACTTTGGGTGTGGCAGCTGCAACCTTCACAAATCCCTGTTTCATGTCTATAACATCTCCTTCAGCATATCCACATCAAAAACGTACTTTTTATTACAAAACTGGCAACGAACCTCAATTGGCTCATTGTCGTCAATCATGGACTGAATATCCTTTTTATCGATGCTGGCAATGGCTTTTCCCACTTTTTCAATGGAACAGTCACAATGAAAACCAACTTCCCTCTTATCCAAGATTTCCATATCCAAATCCCCAAGCAGGGCATTTAAAATATCCTCCGGTGTCATGCCCTCTTCCAGCATGGTCGTCACCGATTTCAACGCAGATAATTTTTCTTCCAGGCTGGAAATTACCTCATCGGTAACATCCGGCATTAACTGAATAATAAAACCGCCGGCCTGTCTTACAGAACAATCCGTATCCACCAAAACACCCAGTCCCACAGAAGACGGTACCTGTTCACTGGTTGCAAAATAATAGGTTAAATCCTCTGCGATTTCACCGGTCTGAAGCGCTACCTGTCCCACATAAGGATCCTTCAATCCAAGGTCTTTGATTACCACAAGTCCGCCCTGTCCGATGGCGCCTCCCACATCTAATTTTCCAAGGGCATTGGCCGGCAGATCCACCTGACTCTCAAACGGATAACCTTTTACATTTCCAAGGCTGTCTGCAGTAACATTCAAGCCTCTCATTGGACCGGTTCCTTCAATGTGTATGGTCAAAACGTCCTTTTCCGACTTCATCATACTTCCCATCATCACCGCTGCACTTAAGGTTCTTCCAAGAGCTGCAGTGACCACAGGAGATGTGCTGTGGGCCACCCTTGCACATTCTGTCAATTCCTTTGATGTTACGGCAAATGCTCTGATCTGTCCCTGTGCCGCAGTGGCTCTAATCATATAATCCTTCATACCATTCTCCTTATTTCATAATCTCTCTTGCGATAAAATAGACTCGTTCCGAATCTTCTTTTACCTCTTTGTGGGTTGTGGCATCCATAATATCCACAACTTCCATACCGCTTTTTTCAAGAAGTTCTCTCACGGTCTCAATGGAGTAACTCCTTTGATAATGTATCTCTTCAAACTTACGGAATAAGTCGTCCTGCTCCTTTACAAAAAGGGTAAGATCGTATTCATTCATCCGCTCCTGCCTGTCGTAATAGTTCTCCCAGATAAAGCTGCACATTTCACGATTCTCACAGATGGTGCGCTCACCTAAAAGCTCACGGTACTTATATTCCGTATTCATATCAAAAATAAATAAGCCCCCCGGATCAAGATAGTTATTTACCAGCGAAAATGTGGTAAAAAGATCCTCCTCTGAGAGCAGATAATTCATACTGTCGCATACACTAACCACCGCTTCTACAGTACCGTAAAGCTCCATCTCGCGCATGTCCTGGCACAGATATAAAATATCCCTATCCGATGTTCTGCTTCTTTGGGCAATGGAAAGCATTTCATAAGAGGCATCGATTCCAATCATATCAAATCCGGCCTCGGATAAAAGCTCCGTCATCTTGCCCGTTCCACAGCCAAGCTCACACACCAGTCCGTCTTCTACGCCGTAGGAATGTAATAATTCCACCAAAAAGCGGCTCCATTGTTCGTATGGCACATTGTCCATAAAAATATCATAAACCTCTGCAAATCCGGTATAAGCTTCCAACGTTTCTCCTCCTGTTTTTCACACAGACTACTTTCTTCATATTATCATTTTTCCTATGCAAAAGCAACGCAACTCATCTTGATTTCAGGTGGTAAAACTACTATAATGACATAAGAAATTTCATGTTTTAAAGGAGTCCACACCATGGAACAAACCAGTATTTCACAACACTATATCACCGACAATATTAAGAAAGTTTACATGCGCAGATTATATTTCCCTGCCATGTTGCTTTTTTTGTTGATTTTATTATGGATTGCATTTCCCATTCAGTCCATGCTGTTTCCAAATACAGTAAAGCAAGGTGATAATCTAAGCAAGAAAACCGGATTTCGTTCCTCCTGCGTGGATGTTACCATAGATCATCTATATTTTACCGGATATACCTCTTCTCTTTTTGGAAGACCGGACGGCTATTACTACTACACCATTTGGAATGACAAGTGCCTGATTGTGTTGCTTTCCCCTTCCACCTGTGAAGAAGGACTTTCCAGCATGGACCATGTGACCATTCACGCCAAGGTCTCCAATCCGGGACGTTCCTATAATCAATTGATGTTTAATCTGTCCACCGACTTAAACTGGACCTCGGAGGGTCTTCTTGAGCAGATGGACAGCTACTACCTAGATGAGGTGGCCATCAATGGTTTTTCCTCCACCATATTTATGTTGCTTTATTTTGGCTGTGCAGTGTATACCATTGGATTTATGGTCCTTTGCATTATGTGGGCCAACTTCCCGTTGCTGTCACCGCCGGTACGTGCCCTTCGTAACTTTGGCACACCGAAAAAACTTCTGCAGGCTGCGGAGGAAGAGCTTTCCACCCTGCCTCAGTTAGCGACGGAAGATATGTTTATTACCGAGCACTTCTTTATTGAAGTCTCTTCTGTGGGAGTTGCCATTATACCAATTGCGGAAATACTGTGGATTTACAAATATTCCACCCTGCATAAGTTTTTGTGGTATCATTTTGAGATTTCCTATACGCTGCATATTACAGCGTCTCACCACTATTACATTCGTTGTCCGAAGAACATTAAGTCGGATATTGACGGTATCATAGACTATTTGTCCGAGGCCAACCACGACATTTTAGTGGGCTTTAACGAAGAAAACAGGCTGAAGGTCCAGAAGATTCAGAACCACAGCCTGCAATTTGAGCAATTTATTAATTTCCTTAAGAGACATATTTAATTTGCATTTGTATATTTCTATAACCGCGAAACTCATTGATGTCCGGCACGTAGCAAATCGAAATTTTTACCCCGGTTTGCTCCCCGGACATTATTTTAGTTGTCGTCTCTTCTCCGAATTTTTCAAGGAGAAACTCCTGCCATACCCCCGGGTCTTCAAAATAAATCCCGTCAAAATAGTTCCCGGCCTCGCTTTTTAACTTCAGCTTCACAAACTTACGCTCTTTTCCGATAATGCGTACGTGCACCACTTCCACATTTTTCTGGGCAAATAATGGGGATGGATTTCCCTTTCCATAAGGTCTTAAAAGGTCCATCTCCTCAATCAACGGCATGGTCACATAGTCCATTGGCATAGGAACATCAATGGATACCTTTTCCACCAGATCCTCTTTTGTCAATGTGCAGTTCTCATTCAGTCGTCTTCGAAGCTCTGCCAGTTTGTTCTCCGGAAGAGAACATCCTGCTGCCATAGGATGACCCCCAAATCTGGTGAACACATCGGACACCTTCATCATTTCATCGTAGATATTATAGGTCTCTATGGATCTTGCAGAACCTTTTAATTCAGACTCACTTTTGGTAATCACAAAGGTGGGTTTTCCAAAACGTTCCCGAATTCGCCCTGCAATGATTCCGGCAATGCTTTCATGACAGTCCTCCAAATAAACCACCAAAACCAGATCTTCTTTTAAAGAAGTTTCCTCCACCTGTTTTATGGCCTCTTTGGTACTTTCCTCCGTCATTTTCTTTCGTTCTTCATTCAAGGAAACCAAAATAGCCGCCAGTTGATCACACTGTGCCCTGTCTTTGCAAAGTAAAAGCTTCAAGGCATTTTCTGCCGTATCAATACGTCCGCTGGCGTTGATACATGGGCCTAAAATATAGCCGATATGATACGCTGATATGGCACTTTGATCTAAATTACAAGCCCGAATCAATGCGCAAAGGCTTGGATCGTCACACTCTCTAATCAGCTCCAATCCCCGTTTTACAATAATACGGTTTTCGCCTTTTAATTCCATAATGTCTCCCACCGTACCAATGGCGGCATACATTAAAAGATGAGAAAGCAGGGTTTTGATTTTTTCTTCCTCTACTAAAAAAGCGCGCAGTAGCTGCTCCACAAATTTATAGGCCACCACAGCGCCGCAAATTTCCTTAAATGGATAGGCGCACTCTATTTGCTTTGGATTAATGATGGCATCCGCTTCACTTTGCAAATAGGTCATGGTACCATCTTCCTCTGTGATATAAGGCACATTGTGATGATCCGTAACCACAACGTGCATCCCCTCATCTTTTGCCTTTTTTATGGCGTCCATAGCAGAAATACCATTATCACAGGTGATAATGGTATCAATTCCATCCTCTTTGGCGCAATCAATCAACCGCTCATTGATACCGTAGCCGTCCACAATACGGTCCGGTATGCTGGCGCTCACCTCACCTTTGCAGTAATCAATGCCTCGATATAAAATATAACTTGCAGTGACTCCGTCAATGTCATAGTCACCGATAATACGTATTTTCCTATGTTCCAAAATGGCCCTTTTGATTATAGCCACGCCCTTTGCCATATCCTTCATAAGGGCTCCGTCTTCCAACCCGGAAACATCGCAGGTCAAAAACTGTTTGATTTCTTCCTCGGTACAAACATCACGATTTCTAAGGAGCCTTGCCGTCACCTGATCGATTCCGAATTTTGCGGCAATCCCTTTGAAATCCCCACGTTTATTTTGCACCATCCATTTTGTCTTCATCATTGCGATACACCTTTTTCACTCTTACAATAATCATGGTTGCAAGGATACCAATGGCAACACCTGCCGCCGTTCCGCTTACAAGCAACACCGGAAAATAAAAAACCAGTTTTACATTTTCCACAAGACAGATGGCAAGAGCAATCTGTCCCACATTATGAAATACTCCTCCAAGGATACTGACGCCCCTTACGCTGAAAAATCCGGTTTTTTTTGCAATTACCATCACAAGAAAGCTAAGCATTCCTCCGGCAAAGGAATACATCATACTGGACATGCTTCCAAAGGTGAATCCCACAAGAATGATTCTCACCATGGAAAGGGCAAAAGCCCATTTGATTCCCACCGTATAAAGGGCCACCATCACCACAAGGTTGGCCAGGCCGATTTTTACTCCCGGAATTCCAACGCTCATTGGAATCAATGATTCCACATAGGATAAAATCATTGCCAAAGCAGTCAGCATTCCAAGATATGCTACTGTTGTTGATTTTCTGTTCATTGTTTTTCCCTAATTCGTAGATCCGTCTACGTTACTTTCCTCTTCTGACTCAATTTCCACCACCACTTTATGTGGCAGGCACACCAGGGTTTCTCCGTTCTTGCTGATTTTTTTATGATGCACACAAATCTTATCCGGACAAGTGGCATCGGTCATATCCGCATAGCCGTCTTTGATGGTCAGTTCATTGTACTGTCCATCGGATAGAGAAATCACCTTTTTGCAGTTTTTATTCAATGGATAACGACCCCATTCTTTTCCATCCACGCTGACCACCACCATGGCATGGTTTGTGGTTTGCTTCTGATAGACCTTCATTGCAAAAAAGGTGATTACTGCCACCAGCAATAACACAGTCACAAGAATCAGGTCATTTTTCAATTTTCCCTTTTGTTCCATGCCAACCTCCGTTAGAGTTATTATACTATTGTGAAATATATTGTTCAAATCCCGAAGAATATCCTATTTTATTATTTTTCAAAATCCACATGGCTTCCACGCCCGGAAGTGTTTCCACCAGCGCTTTTCCCTCTTCATAGCTCATGTTAAAAAGTCCTGTGGATAAGGCATCTGCATAGCCGGACTTCTTTGTAATCACCGTGACGGAATGGATGGTTTCACTTGGCATTAAAGTGTCCGGATCCACAATATGACAGTAATTTTTTCCTTTTACCGTATAATAGCGCTGATAATCACCGCTGGTTACCACACAGTTGTCTTTTACGGATACATATTTAATAAAGGACTCCTCATTGTCAAGGTCCGGATTTTGAATTCCGATTTTCCAAAGACTTTGATCCGGCTTTTCCCCTATGGCAAGCACATTTCCGCCAACGGAAATCAATGCCCTCTCGATGCCAAGTTTCTTTGCATATTGACCAAGTTTTTCCACGGCATAGCCCTTTCCGATACTGCCCACATCAAGAGACATTCCCTTTTTCTTTAAATATACCGTAGATGCTTTCTCATCAATAATCACATCCTCTATGTCGCAGTATTTTGCCATCTCTTTCAGTTCTTTCATGGAAGGAACCCTGGCCGCTTCCGGGTAGTCAATCCCCTCTGTGCGGTACTTATGCCATACCTTTAATACACTTCCAAAGGCAATGTTGGTCTGGCCCTTGGTTTCCTTGTATAACTTTTTCCCGTACTTTAGGAGTTCGATAATTTCAGAATCCACCTTCACCGGCTGAATTCCCGCATTGTCGTTGATGGTTTTTATGTTATTGAGCCCCTTGTAGCTATGATAAATATCATACTCCTTATGATATTTTAGCAACATGTTATGTAGCTTCTCTTCTTTTTTATGAAACTCCTTTTGGTTTTTGTCATAGACCGTAATACTGGTAACCGTATCAAACACATCGGTGTAGGTTGCTTCGTATTTGGCGTCCTGCTTGAGTTTTAGCACAAAAAGCAATAACAACGCCACCATGACCACAACGGGAAAAATCAACGCTTTTATACTTTTCTTCATTCTCTTTCTCCAAAAAAACCTGCCCGGGATTGGCCGGACAGGCTTCAATTTACAATTACTTATAATTCGCAGTTGTTTACTGTACGTGGGAATGGAATCACGTCACGAATATTGCTCATACCGGTAAGGTACATTACGCAACGCTCAAATCCAAGTCCGAATCCGGCATGACGTGCGGAACCGTATTTTCTCAAATCAAGATAGAATCCATAGTCCTCTTTGTTAAGACCAAGTTCATCCATACGATTCTCTAAGGTTTCAAGGTCGTCCTCACGCTGGGAACCGCCAATAATTTCTCCGATTCCCGGAACCAGACAGTCACAAGCTGCCACGGTCTTTCCGTCGTCGTTTAATTTCATATAGAAGGCCTTGATTTCCTTTGGATAATCGGTAACGAAAATCGGTTTCTTAAATACTTCCTCTGTAAGATATCTTTCATGCTCGGTCTGCAAATCGCATCCCCAGGATACCTTGTAATCAAATTTCTTGTTATGCTTTTCCAAAATCTTAATGGCTTCGGTGTAGGTTACTCTGCCAAAATCAGAGTTCATAACATGCTCAAGTCTTTCAATCAATCCCTTATCCACAAAGTTATTAAAGAAGGCCATTTCTTCCGGAGCATGCTCAAGTACGTATTTGATTACGTATTTCAACATATCCTCTGCCACATCCATATCGCCCTGTAAGTCACAAAATGCCATTTCCGGCTCAATCATCCAGAACTCTGCTGCATGACGGGTGGTGTTGGAATTCTCTGCTCTAAAGGTCGGTCCGAAGGTGTAAATATCACGGAATGCCATGGCATAGGTTTCACCGTTTAACTGACCGCTTACAGTTAAGTTGGTCATTTTACCGAAGAAGTCTTTTGAATAATCCACAGATCCGTCATCCTTCTTTGGAATGTTGTTTAAGTCAAGTGTTGTTACCTGGAACATTTCTCCTGCACCTTCACAGTCAGAACCGGTAATCAACGGTGTGTTTACATATACAAAGTTTCTCTCCTGGAAAAACTGATGAATTGCAAATGCTGCCAGAGAACGTACGCGGAAAGTTGCCTGAAATGCGTTGGTTCTTGGTCTTAAATGGGAAATGGTTCTTAAATATTCAAAGGTATGTCTCTTCTTCTGCAGCGGATAATCCGGTGTGGAAGGTCCTTCGATTACAATTTCCTTTGCCTGAATTTCAAATGGCTGTTTCGCCTGTGGAGTCGGTACTAAAGAACCTTTTACAATAATGGCTGCTCCAACATTTAACTTTTCAATTTCCTCAAAGTTCTCCAACTGATCGGAATATACAATCTGAAGTGTTTCAAAAAAGCTACCGTCATTTACCACAATAAATCCAAAGGTCTTTGAGTTACGAATACTACGCACCCAACCACCTACTGTAACCTCTTGATCCAAATATTCGTCGCGCTGTTTAAAAATCTCACGAATGGTTGTTATCTGTTCCATAACTGCTCTCCTTTACTTTGATGTACTCTCATCCTGATTCTGCAATACATAAGAAATGTCTGCATTCTTTACCAGGTAATCGGTAACCATATTACTTACGTAGGTTACTTTCAATTCTTTCTCAGGATAATCCTTATACAATCCCTCTTTGTCATCGTATCCGTAGTAGGATACAAATGCATCCACATAACTTTCAAATTCATCCTTGGAAGCTTCAATCTTTTCCTTGGATGCAATATCATAAAGCACCATGGCATTCTTAAGACTTTCTTCCATTGAAGTCTTTACCTGTGCTTCAAAATCTTCGGTTGTTCCGCCAAAATTTGCAGTAAGGTACTCGCTTACAGTGCTGTTGGACTTCTCACAGCTTTCTCTCAAAGAAGAAAGATATGCTCTTACCTTATAATCCAAAAGTTCTTCCGGAATCTTTACCTTGCTGATTTCAACGGCTTTTGCAACTACCGCTGTTCTTGCGTTGCTTTCTTTTTGTTTATCCGCTTCTCCTTTGCAGTAATCCTTTACGTAATCACGCATTGCCTTAACATCTTCCTGTCCAAGGTTCTTTTGCACAAATTCGTCGGTTACTGTATCGTTATCGTAATATACCTCTTTCACAATGGCCTTTACTTTAACTTCAAAAACCGCATCCTTACCCTGTAAGTCTTCGCTTTGATAGTCATCCGGGAAGGTTACCTTCACTTCCACAGTATCTCCAACCTTGCTGTCCACCAACTGATCTTCAAATCCATCAATCATGGTACCGGAACCGATGGCAAGATGCTGATCTTCTGCCGTTCCTCCGTCAAACGCCTCTCCATCAATGGTACCTTTATAGTCCAGCTCAATGGTATCTCCCTGTGCAACGGTTTTCTTATTGACCTTTACATAATCCGGATAATTCTGAAGCATCTGATTAATATACTGCTCCACTTCCTTATCTGTTACTTTCGTATACTGTGATTCCACCTTAAGGGACTTATAATCTCCCAAAGTTACATAATCATCTAAATTATAATCAGCTACCGATAAAACCTCTTCATCTTCGCCTAAGTACCAAGCCTTGCTTAAATTTTCATCCTTTACTCCGTCTGACTTATAGCCAAAATTCGCTCCCACTCCCAGTACTGCGCCAAGTGCCAATACAACTAAGGCGCTTATAATTCTCTTCATGTTCATTCCTCGTTTCTTTATCTATTCCGGACTTTCCATCATATGTTTAAAGAAAAAGTCTCATATTTTGTTAGGATACCATATTTCCCCTAAAATTAAAAGGTATCCCCAAAAAATAATTGCATTTTACCTATGGAAATGATACAATATGCTTCGTACTGAAAACAAGGAGGAAGAAACATGGCTTGGTATTGGTGGTTAATCATCATTTTAGCAATTGCCCTTGTAGTAATCGGCGTTGTCCTTTACTTCTTGGGAAAGAAAGCAAGTGTAAAGAAAGATGAACAGGAAAAGTTAGCAGCAGAGTATTCACAGACACTCACCCTGTTAATTATCGATAAAAAGAAAATGAAATTACGTGACGCTGGACTTCCGGAACAGGTTTTGGCACAGGTTCCAAAGTACATGCGTGGATCTAAGACTCCAATCGTAAAAGTGAAAGCCGGTCCACAGATTTTAACCTTAATTTGTAAACCGGAAATCTTTGATGATCTTCCTGTAAAGAAAGAAATCAAAGCAGAAGTCAGCGGCTTATATTTAACAGCAATCAAAGGTCAGCACGGAAAGAAAACCACTGCTGCTCCTAAGAGAAAGAAGAGCCTTATGGATAAGGCCCGTGAGAAAGCCGGCGTATAAGAAAAGAAATGGGTATCGCAATTTTGCGATACCCTTTTTTTGTTCTTTATTTACATTCTTAACAACAATTCTTTTTCCAGCACCTTGCCGTCCTTCATATAGGTTCTGGGCACTCTTTTACTTACGGCGCAGGTCAGCTCGTATGGTATGGTTCCTGCCATATCCGCCATGGTCTCAATTGGATTTTCTTTTCCGAAAATTTCCACTTCACTTCCCACCTGCACATCCGGCATATCCGTCACATCAATCATACACATATCCATACAAATCTTCCCTCGTACCGGTGCCACTCCATCCGGTGTCAAAAGCTGATAGCGGTTGGACAGACTTCTAAAAAATCCGTCTGCATATCCGTAGGGAAGTACGGCAATTCTTGTGGTTTTTTTTGTTTTATAGATTCCACCGTAACTGATGGCTGTATTCTCCGGGTAAATCTTAATGGTACTCACACTGGTTTTCAGACTCATCACCGGCTTTAATCCCAGTTCTTTTGCATATTCACCGTAGCCGTAAAGCAAAAGTCCGGGTCTTACCATATCCAGATAGGTTTCTTTGTATTTTGCAACCGCTCCTGTGTTGGCACAATGACGAAGCTTAAAGGGATGTCCCATACGCTTTTCCACTTCGCCAATCACCTGTTTGAAAAGTTCAAACTGGTGCATGGTGTAAGCCCTTGCTTCTTCGCCCTCTTCATCCGCCACTGCAAAATGGGTAAAAATCCCTTCTGTATCAAGGCCTTTTAAGTTGATGGCTTCCACAATATTTTGCACACCGTTGTCAAAAAAGTCACCGTCACACAAATAGCCAAGTCTTGACATTCCCGTATCCACCTTGATGTGAATCTTTAACACCTTATTCAGGCGCCGGGCCTCTTCTGCATACTCCTTGGCCTTTGCCATACAGGTCACCGCCTGGGTAATATGAAATTCAATCAGTCTCTCCACCTGATTTTTGGGCGTATGGCCAAGAATCAAAATAGGCATGCGAATTCCGTTGACCCGAAGTTCCATGGCCTCATCCATACTGCTTACCGCAAGGTAGTCCGCTCCTGCCTGCTCCAGAACCTTGGAAACCATAACCGAGCCGTGTCCATAAGCATCTGCTTTTACCACTCCAAGGAATTTCACATCTTTTCCAATGTATTCTCTTAACTTTTTATAATTGTAAAGTAATGCGTCCAAATCTATTTCGGACCAGGTTCTCCTAAGTGTTGATTCCATACGCTGCCTCCAAAAATCAAAAATCTCTTTTGATTATACTCCTTTTTCCAAAGAATGCAAAAATGCCGGTGCGTTTGCACCGGCACTCTCGTTTCTTATTTGAATAATTGATTTTTCAGGTTTTCTTCGTCTTCCTGTTTTCTTCGTTGCATCATAATCTGATACTGTAAAAGAGTTTCTTCTTTTTTCTTTTGTGTAACTGCTGTAGGATAATCCAAATCCTCCACCTTGCTGGACGCAGATGCATGATTGTATGCAGCCTCAGAATTATAATTCTTTACATACTCAAGGGCATTGGATTGAGCTCCCATCTCACTTCTCATGGTGCTTACACTCTCAATGGCATTGTCAATGGTTTCCATGTCAAAATTGCCTGTGGTCACATCAAAATCAGCAATTCCAAGAGCCTCTACCACAGAATTTGCAGAAGAGATACTCTTTGTAATTCCATTGGCATCCGTAGCTAAATTAAATGCCTGATTGCTTCCGTCAAGTAATGTCTTTCCGTTATAATTGGTATTTTTCGCAATATCGTTAATGCCTTCCTTCAGCTGGTCAATTTCATCCTGAATTGCATTTAAATCTTCCTCACCCATAAGAGCGGTATTGGATGCGGACAACGCAAGTTCTTTGATTCTCTGTAAATAATCGGTAATTCCGGACATTCCGGAGTCTGCAACGTTAATTAATTCCTGTCCTGACTGCACATTTTCGATACCTTTTTCGTATCCTGCCACCTGAGTGTTTTGTTCCTGTGCAATTGCAAGACCTGCCGCATCATCTGCAGCGGAATTAATCCTCTTTCCACTGGATAACTGCGCATAAGTGTTGGCCAATGAGTTATTTATTCCTGAAATATTGCTCATAAGGGCACCTCCATATTCGAACATCATTTCTATAACTATCCAACTATAGTATACATCACCAATTTGATTGTTATGTGAATTTAATCCACTTTATCTTCCAAAAAATCATCAATCATACGGTAAAATACTTCCGGGCTCTTATCTCTTGCCTGCGCATGTCCCACCCCCGGAATAATTCGCAATTCTTTTTCCGCATTTTCCACTTTGTACATTTGAGTTGCCATTTCCACCGGCACCATTTTATCCTTATCGCCATGGATAAAAATGGTTGGAGTGGTGCTTTTTTTCACCGCCTCAATTGGGGATGCCTGTCGAAGATCGTATCCTCCCCGAAGTTTCAGGAAAAATACTGCGGCGTCCAGTACCAGATCTGCCGGCACCTTAAACCAGTCTTCTGCTTTGTCTTCAAACATGGCATAGGCATCGCTGTATGCGCAATCGGAAACAACCGCCACCACATTCTTTGGAAGCTCTTTTCTTCCTGACATTAAAAGGGCCGTGGCCCCGCCCATGGACTGTCCGTGAAGCACAATTTGCGCATCCGGATAATCCTTTAAAATAGCCTTGTTCATCCAGTCAATGGCGTCAATGCTGTCCGTATAGCCCATTCCGATAAAATCTCCATCGCTTTCCCCCTGGCATCGAAGATCGGGTACCAAAACGTTATACCCTTCCTCGTAGTAATGACAGGCATAGGAATACATGGCTTCCTTCCATCCGGTATATCCGTGCAAAAGGACCACCCACTTGTTGCTTTTCTTTTCATTGATAAAACGGCTTGCCACCAGGTCATATCCGTCTCTGGATTTCATATCAAGTTTGGTCAGTCGTTTTTCCTTTTTCATTTCATCCAGCCAATCCACTGTGTGATTGAGCATTTTCTTTTTATTCTTTGACAGGTTCTTGGATTGCACCTGCTCGTTATAACTTTTTTGCGTAATCTCTTCAAACGCATCTAAGGTTTCCATAAAAGATGGAACCAGGGCTGCACTTACAAGCACATTTACCAAGGTTCCATAAAGTAGTGTAACCAGAATTATTCCGGTCAGCAGTATTGTTATTGTTTTTCTTTTCATTTCTTTATTATTTGTAATTCTACCCGGCAATCTGCCACATGTTCATTGTTAAGTTCCATAGCGTAGGCGATGATGACGGTAATGGTCTCATCCTCTTCCACCATGTCTACACTCTTTGTATCCATTCCCATGGAAAACATCCCTTCCGGGGTGTAGTAGTCTGTTTTGTGACGTTTTCCGGGAACAAAACACATATTGGTTCCCACCCCTCCCTTTTTGGTGATTTCCACTTTGTCTTTGGAAATCTTTACAAGGTTCTTGGTCACCGTTGTGGTCCCCTCGGCTATCTCTTCATATAAAATATAATGGGTATCATTTTTCTTATAATACTGAGCGCCGTTGAGAACTTCGATTTCGTCCTGCTCCTCACTGTTGTCGCCATTACTGTGCAGACCTTTTATTCGAAATAAAACATTCTCTGACATCTAATCTCCTTTTTGGATCACCGTCGTTATAATTTCTTCCTGACTCTCCAAATGAGCCATGGTGGCGGCAATACTTTCTTCCAACACGCCCTTTTCCAAAGCATTGACGATGTTTCTATGCTCCTCCACCAGTTTTTGAAGCTTGTTGCTGTGTTGCACATAGGCCCATCGATAACGGGACAGCTGTTCCTGCAGGGTATTCATAATAGATACCAGGTGATCGTTTCCTGTGGCCTCAAAAATCACACAGTGAAACTCCCAATCCTTTCGCTCCACCTGAGCCGGATCTCCCTCTGCAACTGCCTCTTCAAACACTCTCTGGGCATAACGAATGTCCGCAATCTGACCCACGTCCAGCTTGCCGTTCACCGTTTCCACCACCAGCTTTTCAAGGCATCTTCTGATTTCGTAAACATCCGCCATGTCCTTTTGGGTCATCTTGGCAACCCTTGCACCTCTTCTTGGCATGGTGATGGCAAGACCTTCCTTCTCCAAAAGCTGAATGGCCTCCCTCACCGGTGTTCTGCTGACTCCCAGCTTACTTGCCAGCTTCATTTCCATAAGCCGCTCACCCGGCTTTAAATCACCTACCAAAATGGCATTTCTAAGGGTTTGATATACCACGTCCCGAAGCGGCAGATAATCATTTTCTATTAGTTTTAAAGTCGCCATAGTTCTTACCTCTTCCTCTTACATTGTAAAATGAAGTTACATGTACCTGCCCCACTCCCTTCATGTGGGCAAATTGTTCACCGGCTCCCTTTGCTTTCTCCAGATCCTCAAAGATACCAAACACTGTAGGCCCGCTACCGCTCATCATGGCTCTTAAGGCTCCTTCCCTTTCCATCTTATCTATAATGGTTTGTATAATTGGATATTTGGCCATTGTTACAGGTTCTAAATTATTTCCCATATATTTGCACATTTCATGCAAATCCCCTTGTTCAATGGCATTTATCAATTCATCAATCAAAGGATGTTTCACCTCTTCTTGATCATCAAATGCTTCGTATACCTTTTTCGTAGATGCGCTTACCGATGGTTTCACCACCAGTACTCCACATTTTGGTGCAGGGGGCAAGGTGGTTAATTTCTCTCCGATTCCCTCTGCCAGCACTGTGCCGCGAAGCACGCAATAAGGTACGTCTGCTCCCAACTGCTCTCCCAGTTTCATTAAGTCACCGGTTCTTAAGTGCAGTTCAAAAAGTAAATTCATTCCCAAAAGGGCTGCCGCCGCATTGGAACTTCCTCCGGCCATTCCACCTGCAACAGGTATGACCTTTTTTAAATTAATACGGACTCCCTTGGTGATATGATACTTCTCTTTCATTAATTTCACTGCCTTAACCACAAGATTGTTATCATTCACCGGAAGGTACGGAAGATTGGTTTTCATGGTGATTACATCCTCCTGCAATACTTCCATAACCAAATGGTCATGCAAGTTCAGGGTCTGCATTACCATACGAACTTCATGGTATCCGTCTTCTCTCTTACCAACCACATCAAGCCCTAAATTAACCTTGGCCAGCGGCCGTAAAACAATACGTTCCATCGGTTCTCCCTCCCATAAATTGTACTTACTTTTATACATCAATACAATAAAATACAACCTATGTTTTGTCAATGTTTTATCTGTGACCAAAAAAAGATTTCTGTACAATTTTTCCAAAATATGTTAAATTTATTTTAGAAATCTGTCGATATAGACATAACAGTATAGTTCTGTTCATTAATAACCAAGGAGGGTGGATTATGGATGTTAATAAGTTGCAGAACGTCTCTGCATACCAACAAAGCTCACGGATGAGCAATGAAACAGCTAGCTCCGCCGTCGCCGCACAGGATAAGACCAAGGATCAGAGTTCCAAGAAAGTATTGCTTGAGAATTCTGCCGGTGTTTTGGTAGAAGGCACACCTGCTGCAGTGTACGAGAAGAGCGATATTGTTACCATGCTCAAAAATGACGCAAAAGCTCGTGTCGAGCAAATGCAAAATATGGTTGCTGATGCATTGCACAAGCAGGCAAACATCTCTGCATCCGGTGATGATGTTTGGAAGTTTCTTGCCAGCGGTAATTTCTCCGTTACAGAAGCTGCCAAGACCAAGGCTCAGGAATTAATTTCCGAGGACGGTTATTACGGCGTTGAACAAACATCACAACGAATTCTGGATTTTGCCAAGGCTTTAAGCGGAAACGATGTTTCCAAAGCCGAAGAATTACTTGATGCTTTTAAAGATGGTTTCAAGCAGGCAACCAAATCTTGGGGCAAAGATTTACCTGACATATGCCAAGATACTTATAAGGCAGTGGAAAAGAAATTTGATCAATGGGTAAACGAA
>JAILCP010000024.1 GCA_024680055.1 Lachnospiraceae bacterium
GCTTCTAACATGTAGTTTAACGCATATTCCGGTGTGGAACCTTTGCCGCTGGCATAGATGGTTTTACCCTTTAAGTCTTCTACAGACTGTACACTATCACCATTTTCAACGATATAAAGTACACCTAAGGTATTGATTGCAAGAACCTGTACCTTACCCTCTGTTTTCTTTGATAAAACTGCTGCAAGGTTTGCAGGAACTGCTGCAATATCCACCTTGCCCTGTACGATGGATGGTGTAATTTCATCCGGCGCAGATGCTATGGTAAAATTATATTCATTGGTCTCGGTTTCTTTATTTTCTGCCTGGTCCATCAACTTCACCATTCCCATGGCAGTTGGCCCTTTTAAAGCTGCAACGTTAATACTTGTTGCTTTTGCTTCTTCCTCTTTTACTTCACTTTCTTTTTTCTCCTCGGAATCAGAAGATGCAGTATTGCTTCCGCATCCGACAAGTACAGTGGATACAGCCAAGGCTGCAACGCAAAGTAATGATACAATTCTCTTTTTCATGATATTCATCCCTCTTTCTACTGATAATAAATACTTTCTTCCAATTTTTCGGTACTGGAAATACTGATCGTATGTCCCGATACCTTTATCAGCTGTTTTTTCTTTAAGTCAGACAGTTCCCGAAACAAAGCAGCCCGGCTGATTCCAAGACTTTTTGCCAAAGTCTCTTTTGAATCTTTCAGCACAACTTTGCCATCTGATACGCTGGATAACAGGTAAATAATCACCTTCGTTTTACAGGACTGCATTGCCAGAATTTCCGTTCTTCGAAGTAAAAAGGCAATTTTCTCATTGCAAAGACTGAGATACCTCTTCATCAACTCCTGATTTTCAAACAGCAGCTCCTTAAAATCTTCCTTTGCAATAAAGATGATTTCACAATCATTTTTACACTTTAAAATGGTTTCCCTTTCATAGTCGTAAAACAAATTGCAAATACCGTAAATATCCCCTTCTTTTAATTGGGACATTCGTACCTCTGTGGCATCTGCCAATACGGAATACACGTCCATGATTCCGCTAACAATGATGCCCACATATTCTCGTCCGGAATATACCTCATTGGCAATACAATTCTTTTTAATCGTCTTTTTGAAGCAAGGAACTTCATAAGCCCCAAGTCCCTGAAGTAAGGTTACCTTATTTAGTTTATCCAAATAATCCAACGTTGTCATATAAGTCTCCTCGGTTAGTACAGACTGACTGCATAACAAAGAATAACATAACTACCTTTAGTTAGCAAGGACTAACATTTTTCCAAAACGTCTCACTTTAGACGGTTTTTTTTATCCAATACCGTTATCATCAAACGAATGGAGGATGAACTTATGAACAAAATGATTATGATATTGGGAGCAGCCTCTGTTGGTAAAACAGCGGTGATCAAATGGCTTGTTCCGTTCTTAAAAGAAGAAAATTTAAACCCTTGCCTATGTAAAATAGACTGTTTATATACAGAAGATTCCAAGGTCTACCAAAGTCTTCAGGTACCCTACGTGGTAGGCCTAAGCGAGGACATCTGTCCCGATCACTTTTTGGTTTCCAACCTTTGTGAGTTGTGGGACTGGAAAGAGAAAAAGGACTGTGACACGCTTATTATAGAAACTGCCGGTCTTTGTAACCGATGCTGCCCTGCCACAGAAAACACCATCAGTATCTGTGTCCTTGATGCCACAGCCAGCACCCATTCTGCAAAAAAACTGGGCCCCATGGTCACCATGTCCGACATCATTGTTCTTACCAAAATTGATATGGTTTCCCAGGCGGAGCGGGAGATTCTTATATGGAGCCTTGAAAAGCTGAATCCTACTGCCAAAATTTTTCCGGTGGATGGCCTTGTGGGCTACGGAGTGGAAAGCCTTGGAAGATGTATTCTTTCGGAACCGGCGGTAAAAACCTATGAAGAAGATCTTCTAAGACACACCATGCCAAGCGGCGTATGCTCCTATTGCATTGGTGAAAAACGTGTTGGAAGCGCCTACCAGCAAGGCATTGTGGGTAAAATAGATTTTCAAAAGGAGAATGCTTTATGATAAAAAATATACGGATTTTACCCGGCACCAATAAGGACGGGATTAAGGAAAACTTTTCTTATATTGATTTCAACATCGGAGAACTCTACACCATCGTCGGAAACACAGGCTCCGGAAAAAGTCGTTTGATTAAGGACCTGGAACAGCTGGTAAACAAAGATTCCGTGACCGGGCGCACCGTTTTAATTGATGGGAAAGCCCCTTCCTTTGATGTTCGAGGGGAAACAAGCAAACACTTAATTGCCCACCTGGGGCAAAATATGCGCTTTGTACTGGATAAAACCGTGGGAGAATTTCTCCTTTTACACGGAAAATGTCGTGGCATTGAAACTCCGGACATCTCAGCCATTATTCAGGTTGCCAATGAAATTACCCCTGAGGCTATTTCAGAAACCATGAACTTAAATACCTTAAGCGGCGGTCAAACAAGGGCCCTTATGATTGCTGACATTTCCTGTATCTGCAACAGTCCCATTGTATTAATTGACGAGATTGAAAACGCAGGAATCGACAAAACCAAAGCCCTTCATCTTCTCTTGGATAGTAATAAGCTGGTTCTGATCGTGACCCACGATTTACATACCGCACTTATGAGTGAGCAGCGAATCATTATGGAAAACGGCGGTGTGAAAACCATTGTAAACCGTACCCGGGAAGAGAAAACTCTTTTTGAAGAGCTGAACAGGGCTTATCAAAGCCGTTTAAAACTACAAAATTCCATGAGAAAAGGAGAATCACTGGCATGAAAAAAGTTCTTTTATATTGGAGCAACATTTGTGTTCTTCATAAATACGAGCAGAGTCATCTTGAAAAGGTGAAGGAAAAACTTTTATCGGAAGGGATAGACCTGGAAATTCAATACTTCGGAATCGGCTACCCTACACGTATGAGTCAGGCCCTTTTGGATAAGGAAAAACCCCTTCCGGATCTGATTGTCTCCACAGATCTTGAAGTATTTGAAAACAAGGAAATATACGGACGTTATTGCAGGGAACTTTATCCTATCTGCAACTGGTATTCCACCAAGAAAAAGGAAAACTATCGCTCCCTTTATGTGGACGAGAAATTACTTCCTTTTATTGCCATTCCTATGATGGTGTATACCAAAGACCCTTCTTATAAAGATATTTCCTTAGAAGATCTTTTGGACAAACACGTTGCTTTTGGAGGCATTAACAATTCCGGTGTGAAATGCGTATATAAGTACATTTGGGAACGTTTTGGCAAAGAAAAGGCATCCGACTTTCTCTCCCACTCCCAGATTTGTGATATGCCAATTCAGGGCATGCAGGCAGTAAGAACAAATGCTGCAAACCTTGCTTTAATTCCATCCATTTATGCCCTAAGAGCAGATATGAAAAACGAATTTGCTTTTTCCTTAACTGAAGGAAACATTGTGCTTCCATCTTTTGTGGCAGCCAGAAACTCTTTAACGGAAACGGAAGCAAAAACCATTTTGAACACTATATTATCTCCTGAATTCTGCAATTATTTTGTAACCAATGGAGATTTGATTTCCTGTATGGATTTTGCAGAAGAAAATCGTTTTGACAGCATTTCAAAAAGCACCTACCTCTATCCTGACAATCAATGGTTCTACAAAGTCTCACCGGCTGAATTCTATACCAGTTATTGTGAGATTATCCCCCGCGCCAAGGATTATTCCAGGATTATTTAAGAAGAGGCTTGCCCTATGGCAAGCCTCAAACATTCATTTCACACGCAAAAACAACTTCTATTCAATTATTTAACTAATTCAGCTGTCTCACGAGCAATCTTTAACTCTTCGTTGGTTGGGATAATGAATACCTTAACCTTAGAATCCGGAGTGGAAATAAGAATTTCTTCTCCACGAGTATTGTTTGCTTCTTCGTTGATCTCGATTCCAAGATATCCGAAGTATTTGCAGATTGCAGATCTTGTTGTAGCGGAGTTCTCTCCGATACCAGCTGTGAAAGCAATAACGTCAACACCGTTCATAGCTGCTACGTAGCTTCCTACAGTCTTAGCTACACGATAGTTGAATACTTCGATTGCTTCTTTTGCTCTCTTGTTTCCTTCAGCTGCTGCACCTTCAACGTCACGGCAGTCAGAAGATACACCGGAGATTCCAAGGAATCCGGATTTTTTATTTAAAACAGTCATCATCTGAGCATAATCCATGTTTTCTTTCTTCATGATGTACTCAAGTGCTCCAGGATCGATTGCTCCGGATCTTGTTCCCATAAGAAGTCCATCAAGAGGAGTAAGTCCCATGGAAGTATCTACACACTTACCATTCTCTACTGCAGAGATAGAACTTCCGTTTCCAAGGTGACATACAACAGTCTTACAATCATCATAAGATTTTCCTGCAAGTTCAGCAGCTCTTGCGGATACGAATGCATGAGAGGTTCCGTGGAATCCGTATTTACGAACGCCGTATTTCTCATAGTATTCATATGGTGTTCCGTAAAGGTATGCTTTTGGATCCATGGTCTGATGGAAAGCTGTATCAAATACACCTACCATAGGTACTCCAGGCATTAATTCCTGAGTAGCACGGATTCCGATAATGTTTGCAGGATTGTGAAGTGGTGCAAGATCGTTACACTCTTCCACAGCCTTGATTACTTCTTCTGTAATAACTACAGATTTTGCAAATTTTTCCCCACCATGGACAATTCTATGTCCTACAGCATCGATTTCGGATAAGCTCTTAACTACACCCTTCTTCTCATCTGTCAATGCATTGATTACATGTGCAATCGCCTCTTTATGAGTTGGCATTGGAAGAACTGTCTTTTCCTTTTCACAACCTGCCGGCTGATATACAAGACGGCTTTCATCCATGCCGATTCTCTCGCAAAGTCCGGAAGCTTTTACTTCTTCTGTTTCAGAATTGATTACCTGAAACTTTAAAGAAGAACTTCCACAGTTGATTACTAAAATGTTCATTCTTCATTCTCCTTTTATTTTATTGTTTTTATATACAATCATATATATCAAAGGCTTTCGCCCTTTGATTCTCCTATTTGGAAATCAAACTGCTGATTTTATGTTTGATTCTTCCAAGGGCATTGTCGATGGATTTTTCACTTTTATTAAGTTTCTTTGCAATGCTCTTATAATCCATACCATCCACGTAGAGGCAAAATACCTGCCATTCCATTTTACTTAGGGATTCCTGGATTTTCAAAAGCAGTGTCTCCACATTTTCACTGTCGATTATCTGGCTTTCCGGATTACGAATTACAAAATCCTTTGCCAATTCTCCAATGGCATCTCCATCCCCCTGGTCCTGGCTGCCTTCTAAGGAAATAGCGTTGTTTAACGGTTGATGTTTTTCCCTGGTAGCTGCTGTAATGGCGTGGTTCATCTGACCGGAAATGCAAATACTTGCAAAGGTCTTAAAAGAGGCTTCCCGATCTTCCTTATAATCTCTAAGAGCCTGGAACAATCCAATCATGCCCTCCTGAATCAGGTCCTCTTTCTCCGCACCTTTTAAAAACAGATATCTGGAATTTACTTTTTTTCGAACCATCGGCTTATAACGTTCCAAAATGGTATCGGTTGCCCCGTTATCCCCTTTTTGACTGAGGGATACCAAGGTCTCATCACTCATTTCAAGTAATTTCATAAAATTGTCCTCTGTATTACTTTTGCAAACGTTGTCTAACAATTTCATATCCCAAAAC
>JAILCP010000021.1 GCA_024680055.1 Lachnospiraceae bacterium
CCATCTGAATTGGTTTCTATTTAGTTTCTTGGTGTCTCCAGATTGGCAAATCTGGTATGCTCTGCAATCCATGCAAGATTTACCGTGCCGGTAGGACCGTTTCTTTGTTTTGCTATAATCAACTCTGCAATACCCTTATCCGGCGAATCCTTGTGATAATATTCGTCACGATACAAAAACATTACCACATCCGCGTCCTGCTCGATGGCTCCGGATTCACGAAGGTCGGACAACATCGGTCTGTGGTCCGGTCTTTGCTCCACCGCACGGCTCAACTGTGACAATGCCACCACCGGCACACTAAGCTCTCTGGCCAGCGCTTTTAAGGATCTGGAAATATCTGAAATTTCCTGCTGACGGCTCTCGGATTTACCGCTTCCGGACATCAACTGTAAATAGTCGATAATCACAATGGACAAATCATATTCCAGTTTATATTTTCTACATTTGGATCGAAGTTCGGATACACTGATACCCGGTGTGTCGTCAATAATCAAAGTGGAGTCACCGATAACCCCGGCACCTTCCACCAATCTCTCCCACTCATCGGATTTTAAATTACCGTTTCTTAAGGTCTGGGCATCCACACGGGATTCCGCGGAAAGGAAACGATTTACCAGCTGCTCCTTTGACATTTCCAGACTGAAAATGGCACAGGTTTTACGCTCTTTTACCGCAATATGGTGGGCAATGTTTAATACAATGGCGGTTTTTCCCATAGACGGACGGGCCGCAAGCAACACCAGATCCGATGGCTGCAATCCGGATGTTCTATAATCAAGATCAATAAATCCCGTCGGTATTCCTGTAACACTTCCGGTGTTTTGGGATGCCTTTTCAATTTTTTTCAGGGCATTCATTACCACCTGACGAATAGGTACAAACTCACCACTGGCTCTGTTTTGCAACAGGGCAAAAATGTTTTTCTCTGTATCTGATAAAATGTCATCCAAAGGTTCTTCCCCTTTGTAACATTCGTTGGCGATTCCTTCGGTTACCCGTATCAGCTTACGCTCCAGGGCTTTATCTGAAACAATGGTTGCATAGTATTTTACATTTGCAGAGGTTGGTACTGCATTAATGGTATTCATAATGTACTCGGTACTGGTAATGTATTCCGGAGCACCTTTTTCCTTTAATCTGGCTACGGTGGTAATTGGGTCCACCGGCTGGCCTTCGTTGTACAATTCCAACATGGCATCGTACATCATGCCATACTGCTCACTGTAAAAATCCTCTGAAATTACAATTTCTGATGCAACCACAATGGCCTGTTTGTCCATTAGCATAGATCCGATTACCGATTGTTCGGCCTCGATGCTATGGGGCATTATTCTTTTTACAACTACCTCTTCTCCTGCCATTTGGTTCTTCCCTTCTTTGCTTCTAGCTTTCTACCACTTTTACCTTTAAGGTTGCCATTACCTTTGGATGTAATTTAATTGGAACCTCTGTAACGCCCAGGGTTTTAATGGAATCTTCCAGCTGCATTTTTTTCTTGTCAAGGTCAAGCCCCAGCTGTTCTTTTGCTGCATGGGCAATTTCTTTGGTGGACACAGAACCAAAGGTTCTACCACCTTCACCTGCTTTGATTTTTACAGTAACGGATTTATCTTCTAATGATTTTGCCAGGGCCTGAGCCTGCTCATAGTTCTCCTGGGCAATTTTCTTCTCGTTTTTATCGTGTAATTTCAAATCGTTTAAGTTTTTTGGAGTCGCTTCGATTGCCTGCTTCTTTACAAAAAGGTTTCTGGCAAATCCCTGACTTACTTCAATTACGTCTCCCTTTTTTCCATGGGATTTTACATCCTGTGTAAGAATTACTTTCATGGTTAAATTTCTCCTTTTTCTATCATTTCATCTAAGGTGGCCTTTAACATGTCCTTTGCTTCCTCCAGTGTAACTCCGGTAAGCTGAGCTCCGGCCACATCCAGATGTCCACCGCCACCAAGTTTCTCCATGATAATCTGCACATTCACTTCATCAATGGATCTGGAACTAATGTAGATTTTATCCTGGAAACTGGTTAACACAAAGGAACCTTTTATTCCCACAATATTTAACAGTTCATCTGCTGCCTGGGCACATGCAATGGTCGGACTTTCCAAATCGTCCCCCACACATATGGAAATAGCATAATCCCCGCGGTATACTTCCGCAAAACGAACTGCTTCCGCTCTTGCCTTAAACGCGGTCATATCATTTCTCAACATCTTACGTACTCTTGTTACATCAGCACCACTACGTTTCAGGTAAGCAGAAGCCTCAAAGGTACGTACACCTGTTTTTGACATAAAGTTATTGGTATCGATTAATATTCCGGCATACAACGTATCCGCTTCCACCGGTTCCAGTTTAATATCCTCGGAGAAGTACTGAATCACCTCGGAAATCATTTCACAGGTGGAGGAAGCATAAGGCTCAATGTAGGAAAGTACTGCATTGTCAATTACCTCGGTGCCTTTTCTGTGATGGTCAAATACCACAATGGTCTTTGCCATGCTTAATAACTGCGGACATTCTGTATAATTTGGACGGTTGGTATCAACCACCACAACAACGGTGTTCTTATCCACCAATTCAATGGCTCCGTCACTGTCCACAAACATGTTTTCATCGTAACCATTCTCTTCGTTGAAACGCTCTTTTACCGGTCTTGTGGAGGAGCTGATTTCATTTAAAACAATGTATGCCTTCTTTCCCAGCACACTGGCCGCTCTGTAAATACCAACAGCTGCTCCAAGGGCATCCACGTCGCTAAGCTTATGGCCCATAACAATGACCTGCTCTTTGCCTTCAAAGATTTCACGCAGCGCCTGCGCTTTTACTCTTGCCTTTACCCTGGTGTTCTTTTCCACCTGCTGCGTCTTTCCTCCGTAATAGGAAATGCTGTCAGAGGACTTCACAATGGCCTGATCTCCACCTCTTCCCAAGGCAAGATCAATGGCCGCTCTGGTATAATCATATACTTGAGCGTAATTTTTATTTCCGTTTCCAATACCGATACTTAAGGTAATGGACATTTCATTTCCGATCTTAATGGATTTCACATCTTCAATAAGGCTAAAACGGTCTTCTTCCAGCTCTGTTAAATACTGTCTTTTGAAAATTACAAAGTACTTATCTTTTTCGATTTTCTTAACAATTCCATCCACATTGGAGAAATACTTGTTTACTTTTCGATCCACAAGGGCGACAAGAAGTGATCTTTTTACCTCTTCAATACTCTTTAATGCTTCATCGTAGTTATCAATATATACAAGGGCTGTTACCAGCTTTTGCTCTTCATTTTCACGAAGACTTTCCTGAAGCTGAGTTTCATCAAACATGTACAGGGCAAAAACGCTGTCATGCTCGTGAATTGCCTCTTTCAAATCGATGTCTTCGTTATCTGTAATTCCGTCCTCTAAAAAGACTCTCTTAATTACAAGATGTATAAACATCTCATTCTCGTTCAGATACAAGTGTTGCTCGTCGGTGACCTTTTGCAGGCTTTCCTTGGTTACATTGGGGAAAATCGCTGCAATATTCTTATGATAATTCTTGGTTATTTCTTCCTTTTGGGCAAATTTTTCATTGACCCATAAAATCTTTCCGTCTGAATCAAGAAGTGCGTATGGTACTTCGAATTGATCTAAAAGATAATGCTGCATGATACCATAAGATGTGGCGTAATCATCTATCATGGTCTTGATTCTCGGTATGGCAACGCTGTACATCACAAACGCTACAATAATAAATACCACCAGTAGAATACTTAGCAGAACTCCCACCTTGGGATTATTTATCATAACGGTTATATCGATGGCAACTAATAGCACAATCAGTGTAATTGGCATCCATATGTACGCGCGAATTTTATTTTTCATGAAGTCTTCTCCTTTATCTGTGGACTCATTAGCTATAATATCCACATGCTATAATATGTAATTATAGCATTCACCGTTAGCTCTTTCAAACTTTTAGTATATTTTTCTCTTTAATTCCCATAAAAAAAGCTGCCGCACACAAGGCACGGCAGCCATTTTTCTTATTTATTCATAAAGATGATATTTATCTGTTAAGCTCTTTACCAATGCTTTGGCCTTTTCAATGCCATCACCTTCACGCTCATCCACAGCAACACGAATTGCTTCTGCAACTGTGACCATATCTTCCTCTTTGAAACCACGAGTGGTTACCGCTGCTGTTCCAAGACGGATTCCGCTTGTTACAAACGGTGAAGCAGGGTCGTTTGGAATGGTGTTCTTGTTACAGGTAATGTTGGCGCTATCTAATAATTTCTCGCACTCTTTTCCTGTAATACCTTTGCTTAAGAGGCTTACCAGCATTAAATGGTTATCTGTTCCGCCGGATACGATTTCAAATCCACGACTCATAAGTTCTTCCGATAATCTCTTGCTGTTCTTTAAAATCTGCTGCTGATACTCTTTAAACTCCGGTGATAATGCTTCTTTGAAGCAAACTGCCTTTCCTGCAATCACATGCATTAAAGGACCACCCTGAATTCCAGGGAAAATGGCTTTGTTGAAGTTGAATTTCTTATTTGCTTCTTCCGTTGCCATGATCATTCCTCCACGAGGTCCGCGAAGTGTCTTATGGGTTGTGGTGGTTGCCACATCCACATATGGGAATGGACTTGGATGAAGACCTGCTGCCACAAGACCTGCAATATGTGCAATATCTGCCATAAGTACAGCACCTACTTCATCTGCAATCTCTCTGAATTTCTTGAAATCAATGGTTCTTGCGTATGCAGATGCACCGCAGACAATCATTTTCGGCTTGCACTCAAGAGCAATTCTACGAACTTCGTCATAATCGATAAAGCCCTCATCATTCACTCCGTAAGGTACTACATGGAAATATTTTCCGGACATATTTACAGGGCTTCCATGTGATAAATGTCCTCCCTGGTCAAGAGCCATACCCATGTAGGTATCCCCCGGCTCTAACACTGCAAAGAATACACCCATATTGGCCTGTGCTCCGGAATGAGGCTGAACATTTACGTAATCGCAATGAAAAATTTCCTTTGCTCTTTCTCTTGCAAGATTTTCAACCACATCTACGCACTCGCAGCCGCCGTAATATCTTTTACCCGGATATCCTTCTGCGTATTTATTGGTTAACTGGCTACCCATAGCCGCTAAAACCGCTTTGCTGACTACATTCTCAGATGCAATCAATTCAATGTGACTTTCCTGTCTCTCGTTTTCAGCTTTAATGGCCTCAGCGATTTCAGGATCTACTTTTTGGATTTCATCAAATGTGAACATACCAACTTTTCCTCCGACTTAAAACAATTTTTCGCAAAGTTTACACTTTTACAACAATATTATTATAACAATGGGATTTTATAAACTCAATAGTTTTTATCTTCCGTTTTTTTATTATTTCGACTATAATTTTTATATACTATTTTCAGGAGGTACTTATGAGATATCCGAATTTTTTGAAAGGAAACGGAACCCTTGGTTTTGTAGCTCCTTCTCTTGGCTGTGCCACGGAGCCTTACATTCAATGTTTTGAAAATGCAAAGAATACTTTTTCAAAACTGGGTTACCATTATATAGAAGGCCCTAACTGCTCTGCGGCTTTGGGCATTGGTATCAGCAACACCCCGCAGCTTTGCGCAAAGGAACTGAATGAAACTTATTTGAATCCGGAGGTGGATGCCATTATTTCCTGCGGCGGCGGAGAAATGATGTGCGAGGTGGTTCCTTTTATCCGATTTGATCAAATTGCAGCTTCCAAGGCAAAATGGTATGTCGGCTATTCAGACAATACCAATTTCACCTTCTTAAGTGCTGTGATGGCAGACACTGCTGCCCTTTATGCGCCTTGCGTCAGCGATTTTGGTATGGAAACATGGCACCCTGCGGTGCAGGATACCTTTGATTTTATCACCGGGAAAAAGGATTGCTTCCACAATTATGATAAATGGGAAATTGATAAGATCAAAGACGAAGATCATCCACTTGTGGGATACAACCCTACAGAGCCAACGGTAATCAAGGGATTCCATTTGGATTCTTCTAATCAGGCACATTTTAGCGGCCGCCTTCTCGGTGGTTGCCTTGACTGTCTAGCCGTTCTTTGCGGCACAGACTTTGATATGGTAAAAGATTTCAATGAGCGCTACAAAGAGGATGGCATTATTTGGTTCCTAGAAGCTTGTGATTTAAATGTATTTGGAATCAGAAGAGTACTGTGGCAGCTGAAAAATGCCGGTTGGTTTGAACATGTGAAGGGATTCTTAATCGGCCGCCCGGGTTGTTACGGGGAAGAATTTTTTGGTCTTAATCACTATCATGCCTTTACAGATCTGTTGGATGAATTTGAAGTTCCAATTCTTATGGACCTGGACATTGGGCACAAGCCGCCGATGATGCCTATGGTATGCGGAGGCAGTGCTGACATCGTCTTTGAAGATAACTCATTTTCCATCCATTATACGTTTCATTAAAAAAGAAAATCGCCAAGGCCCTTTTTCGGGCTTTGGCGATTGTTTTTCTCTAGATTGCTTTTAACGCATTTTCAATATCCTTAATTAAATCTTCTTTGTCTTCCAATCCGCAACTGATTCGAATTAATCCAGCCGGGATTCCCGCTTCTTTTAACTGTTCATCGGTCATCTGTCTGTGGGTGGAAGTTGCAGGATTTAAACAACAGGTTCTTGCATCTGCCACATGGGTTTCAATGGCTGCAATCTTTAAATTCTTCATAAAGATTTCTGCTGCCGCTCTTCCGCCTTTTAACTCGAAGGAAACCACGCCGCATCCTCCCTTTGGAAGGTATTTCTTGGCAAGTTCATAATACTTATCTGATTTCAATCCGCTGTAGCTCACTGCAGCCACCTTTTCATGACCTTCCAGATATTCTGCTACGGCCTGTCCGTTTTCCACGTGGCGTGCCATTCTTACATGCAGAGATTCCAGACCCAGATTTAAGATAAATGCATGCTGAGGTGATTGGATACTTCCAAAGTCTCTCATTAACTGGGCTGTGGCCTTTGTGATAAAAGCCCCCTCTTTTCCGAATTTCTCCGCATAGGTAATTCCATGGTAGGAATCGTCCGGTGTACAAAGTCCCGGGAATTTATCTGCATGGGCCATCCAGTCAAATTTACCGCTATCCACAATGGCTCCACCGACGGCAGCTCCATGACCATCCATGTATTTTGTGGTGGAATGGGTTACAATGTCTGCTCCCCATTCGATTGGTCTGCAATTCACCGGTGTTGGGAAAGTATTGTCTACAATCAACGGAACGCCATGTTTGTGCGCTGCCTTTGCAAATTTTTCAATGTCCAAAACAGTAAGTGCCGGATTGGCAATGGTCTCTCCAAACACTGCCTTGGTGTTCTCCTGAAATGCTGCATCCAGCTCTTCTTCTGTACAATCCGGTGATACGAAGGTGGCATCAATGCCCATTTTTTTCATGGTTACCTTAATCAGGTTAAAAGTTCCCCCGTAAATGGAAGATGATACCACGATGTGACTGCCGCATTCTGCAATATTAAACAGGGCAAAAAAGTTGGCGGCCTGTCCTGAGGATGTGAGCATTGCTGCACTTCCTCCCTCCAATGCAGCAATTTTAGCTGCTACTCTGTCATTGGTTGGATTCTGCAGTCTGGTGTAGAAATATCCTTCTGCCTCCAGATCAAACAAAGCGCCCATAGCCTCGCTAGTCTCGTATTTAAATGTTGTTGACTGTACAATGGGAATCTGTCTTGGTTCACCATTTCCCGGTGTATAGCCTGCCTGCACACATTTGGTGTTAATTGAATAATTGTCCATTTCTTTTTCTCCTCATCTCATATATCTTTTACGCGCCAAAAGATTATTTTACATACACTTTTACCTTACTGCTCCAGCCGGAGTAATAGGTGTATTTGCCCACTGTTACATAAGATCTGATTCGAACATAGTAGTTCTTTTGTGATTTGGAAACAGTCACCTTTTTTGAGGTTGTACTTGTGGATGTAATCTTCACTTTTGTTGCATTTGTTAACGCACTTGAAGTTCCATACTCTATCTGATATCCGCTTGCCTTGGAATTTTTCTTCCAGGTGGCCGTATACTTTTTGGTACCTGAGCAAATTACTTTGGTAAGGCTTGGTGTACTTAAGCGGTACTTGGTTTTATAATTGGAAACAGAGCTTTTACACATGGAGTCGGATATGGTGTTATAAGCATAGGCCTT
>JAILCP010000039.1 GCA_024680055.1 Lachnospiraceae bacterium
CTCAAAGTTAATAATGAAATGGATCACCAGAGCCAAAAGTCCAAAAGCTGAATAATACATAGACACTCCTTTTTAATTCTTATTCTCATGTTAGTATATTTGGTGGAAAATGTCTGTGAAAAAATTGTGTTGTTTGGGGAATAAAAAAAGTAAACGTATGGTACGTACATTACAAAAGCCATTTGGCACAGATGTTTTCTTCCTAATGTATGCAGGAAAACACCATATATTGTCGGCTTTTTACGAAAATAGAGGAAAAATTTGTAGACCATGCACAAAAAATAAAAACAAACATTAGATAAATATACGATTGAAATGTACGTACATTAGAGTATAAAATGTTCACATAGAGATTTAGAACGTGTTTCAAAGGAGGGCATATGAAACATTTAGCAGTTGTGGGAAGCAGCGGTGGCAACCTGTATAATCAGGGAGGCAGCGATCCAAAGAAAATGATGGGTGAGATATTCACTCAGGCCAAATCAGCGGGTATTGAAGTCAGCTACATCCAGTTTATTGGAACAAGTACAACCATGGACAACATTTCCATGGATGCAAAGGCCAGACTTTGGACATTGGCAGGAGAGAGCGAGGTTCAGTGTTCAGAGGAGGATACCTTAGCCAACATTAACGAAATGGCTAAGAGCAATGATGAAGAATTGGCAAGACTGATTCGCGAGGACAAGATTGATGGAATTATGTTAATGAGTTGTGATCCAAGTGGGGCGAATCATGAAGCATTAACAGCGGCTGCAGAAAAGAAAATCCCGGTAGCCGGTACCGGCGGAACTTCTATGGCGACTACCCAGTCCATGGGATGTAATGTAATTGCAGCCTCAGGTACTACAGGTACAACCAATAGAACCAGAGCAATCTCTGCAATTTCAGCATTTTCTAAGGAATGGAAAATAAAGTATAGTCCAATTATCGGTTCCTCAAGCGGAGCAGCGGTACAAGAGGGAAGTGTATGGAAGAGAATTAATTTCAGAGGAATTATGATGGCTTCCATGCCCGGTTTCATTGCTATGGCACTTTGCCTTGCGTTAAGTAAGATTCCGGGGCTTGGCGGTTTGGAAGATTTGTTTAATCTGTTGATTGAAACTTTACCGATTATTCTTGCTGCCATAGCTGCAAAACAGGTATCCGGTCTTGATGAAGTGGGTATTGTAGCAGGTATTGTGGCAGGAGCTCTTTCAAAGGACGGTGGAATCATCGGCGGTCTTGTAGTAGGTATTATCGGTGGAGTTTTAGCATACTATATTATTCAATTTTGCTTTCGACATAAGGTTCCGGGAACGACTGCAAACATAGCAGCCGGAGGCATCTCAGGTCTTGTTGCCGGATTGATTGGAATGTATGCCATTGCACCGGTGGCAGCTATGGTTGGTGACGGAATTAAGATGGCTATTGATTGGGCCATTGACTTCAATGGTATTCTTGCCGGAGGAATTGCAGGTTTTGCAATTTGGTTTGCAATTCTTGGTGGTGTATATCATGCAGCGATTCTTCCGATTATCCTTTTGGAAATGGAAGCAAGTGGATTCAGCTTCCTTGGAGCAGTGGACCTTTGCGGATTGATTATGGTATGTGCAGGATTGCAGCTTGCAAATGTAATTTATCCGAAGAAATCCAGTGACCGTGTGGCAAGTATTCCAAACCTTATTATTAACCTTGCCTTTGGAACGTTTGCGGAGGCTGCTTATCCGTATATGTTCTCCAGTAAAAAGGTGTTTGCAGCTACCATTGGTTCATCCACTATCGCGGGAATTTTAATTGGATTATTCGATGTAAAATGTACCGCTTATGTACCATGTTTTATGGCACCATTGATGTCCAATAATACTGCTGTGCAGACAGTAATTTGTATGGTGGTATCGGTTTTGGTTCCATGTGTTTTAACAATCTTATGTAATAAAATTGATAAGGCAAAAGAGATAGAAGCCTAGGATTTGAGTAAAGGAGAGAATGAATATGTATACAAATGATATGAACAGAAGAAGAATGTTTGCGATGGAAAAGGTTCACAAGGCAATTGAAAAAGGAAATGGACATACTATTTTAAGTACCGGTATTACTGGAGATGACGCAAGAATGGCAAAAGCGGCAGTGGATGCAGGAATTACCATGCTTGAGCCGAATCACCCTGCAGTAGTTTTGGCAAGAGGTTATAAGGGTATTACCACAATGGATGAAGCAGAGCAAATTCGTCACGAAATTACCGTAGACCAGATGGCAGAAGTAACCCATGGTGTAAGAAGTGTGGTTGGAAAAGATATTTATATTACCGTAGGTATTCCGGGTGGATTTACCGAAGTGGTACCAACTCCGTTATTGGATGAGCATTTTATTCAGATGGCAAGAGCAGGTGCAGATGGACTTCACACACATAAATCCAGCCTTCATGACCTGGAAGAATTGGTTAATAAAGCTCATAAATACGGACTCTGCGTGGATGCTTATATTGGACTTCCAACAGATAAACATACCTTTGGAATTTCAGCAGAAACACCGGAAGAAGTAAGAAAAGTAGCAAAACAGATGGAAGATATCGGAACCGATATGATTGGAATGATGACAGGAATGAGCTACGAAGGAATTGCAGCAGGACAGATTCCGGAATTTTTAAAAGAGCGTGTATGCGCTATGGTAGAAGCGGTAAAAGTTCCAACTCTTGCAGAAGGTGGTATCAACATGGATAATTTTAAGGCCTTTAAGGATACAGGAGTTAACATTCTTGTAATTGGAACAGCCATTGATGGAATGGCAGGAAAAGCCATTGGAAAAGCATGTGCAGATTTTCTTAAAATGTAAATAGACTCATCGAGACCACGGACCGGTTCTTTTGAATCGGTCACGTGGTTTTTTTGCAATTATGGGCACACATGTTTTATAATAGAAAAAAACAACGAATGAGGGTTATGATATGACAGATGGTGGTGCATCTAAATTTCGATATATGGCCATATATCAGGATATAAAGGATAAAATAGACAACGGCACCTATGAGCCGGGAATGAAACTTTGTACGGAAAATGAATATCGGGAAGAATATGGTGTCAGTCGAGACACCATCAGAAAAGCCTTTGCAAAGTTGGAAAATGAAGAATATATTGTTCGAAGGGCAGCAGTTGGTACCTTTGTAAAAAATAAAAAATCCGATTATACATTGACGAATCTGGAGAGCTTCACAGAACAAATGAAAGCGCGAGGATTAAAACCATCATCCGAGTTGATATCTATTGAGTTAAGTGAAATCAAAAACAATCATATTCGCAGTGAACTTCAGATGGACCAGGGAGAAAAGTGCTATAAGATTACCCGAATCAGAAAAGGAGACGGGAAGCCTATGGCTTATGAAATTGCCTATATTCCAAAGAAGCTCTGTCCTAATATGCAAAAATATCTGGACGATGAAACCTCTCTTTACCATGTGTATGAGGATATCTATCATTTGAGAATCGGTAATGGAAACATTCGACTGGAAGCGGAACTGCCATCCTCAGCGGTGCAGGAAGGATTAAAGATTTCAAGAGAGTCACCGGTGTTAAAAATGAATTGTACAGCTTATCTGGAAGATGGAACACCTCTTTATTATGTGAACTGTTACTATAAAGGGGAGAGTTACTTCTTTTCGGCTATTTTGCCACGATAAAAGTAAACCATTTAAAACAGGCCCCCATGATGTCTTCACAATTATGGAGTAAGATGGAAACAATAAATCTTATATGACGTGGAGGTAATCACATGGCAGAAACAAGACCTTATGTATCTTTCGAATTGCTTAACGACTTCATGGTAGACGTATTTGAGGCTTACGGTGTGCCGAGAGAAGATGCAATCATTTGCGCCGATGTGCTTTTGGAAAGTGATCGACGGGGAATTGAAAGTCACGGATGCAACCGTTTTAAACCAATATATCTGGATCGTATTAAAAATGGAACATTAAAGCCAAAAACAGAGATTGAAATTGTAAAAGAAACACCCACCACCATTGTGATGGATGCCCACGATGGCATGGGTATGGTGGCCAGTTACAAAATGATGGAAAAGCTGATTGAAAAGGCTAGGGTATATGGAATGGCGGGCGGTACCATTTTTAATTCCACACACTATGGAATTGCAGGATATTGGAGTACCATGGCAGAAAAGGAAGGAATGATTGGAATCACAGGAACCAATGCCAGACCTTCTGTGGCACCTACCTTTGGTGTGGAGCCTATGCTGGGAACCAATCCCATGACGTTTACCATGCCCACGGACGAGGACTTTCCTTTTAACTTTGATTGTGCAACCAGTATTGTGCAAAACGGCAAGATTGAATATTATGCCAGATCCGGAAAGGATACGCCAAAGGGATGTGTCATCAATGAGGATGGAGAGACCATGACGGACTCGGCTGAAATACTGAAGCAAATCAGATCCGGTCACGGAGCGTTGTTACCACTTGGGGGACCCGGAGAAGAAACCGGTGGATTTAAGGGTTATGGATTTACAACGGTGGTTGAGATTTTGTCTGCGGCTTTGGCCGGAGGACCTAGCATGAAGGAATTAAACGGAAAAGATGAAAACGGAAATCCTGCCATGTATCATCTGGGACATTTCTTCTTTGTCATTAATCCTGAATTTTTCATGGGTCTTGAAACCTTTCAGAAGACCACCGGAGATATTTTGAGAGGACTTCGTGCATCCAAAAAGGCGCCCGGACAGGAGCGGATATACACTGCAGGCGAAAAGGAATATATGGCATGGCTTGAGAGAAAGGACAAGGGTGTTCCAATTGGGGAGAGTATTCAAAAAGAGTTTGTTGAATTAAGAGATCGGTGCAAACTTACAAAGTATAAGTTCCCATTTGAATAAAAGAATGGACGGTATGGATTGGAGTCAATCGGTACCGTCCTTTTTTACTGTGTGATGTACATAAAAATTGTGGTGTGAAAACAATGGTCTTCCGGTTTGTAAGTGGCTTGACCGTTGTATTTTTTAACAATGGTGCCAACGCTTTGGAGACCAATGCCATGAGATTTGGAGTTGCGTTTTCTGGTTAAAAAACGGCCCTCTTTGTTATAATAAATGCCATCAAAACTGTTGCACATTTGAATGCATAGGCAGCCCTTTTTATAGCGCATGGAAAAGGATATTTTTCGGTCGCTGTTTGGCTTTTGGCAGGCCTCAAGGGCGTTATCCCACAGATTTCCAAGAATAATGGCAATGTCGTCTGTGTTGATATTGAGATTTTCCGGAATGATAATATCTGTTTTAACATCCATGTGAAGTTCTTTGGCATCTGCAATTTTGCTGTTTAAGATGCTGTCGATTACAAGGTTGTTGGAACAGACGTAACATTCTTCGCATTCTTTTTTGGCCTCAATTTCGTCGATGTAGGCTTGCAATTCCTTGTATTTGCCTTCTTTTGACAGGCAGCTGATCACCTGAAGGCGATTTTTCCAATCGTGGCGCAGGGAATGGGCCAAGGTGGTTTTTTGCGACAGAATCAAAGATTCTTTTTGGTAAAATTTCATCTGCTGTTCCACTAAATTGGCATGGGATTCCAGCTCCAGAAGTTCTACCATTTTATCCTGAACGTAAATCAATAAATAAATGGACATCTCTGAAATCAGAAGAATCAAAGCGTCGGTCAGCCGGTCGGTGCGTTCGCTTTTCTTGAGAAAAAGAATTTCCCCCATCACCGCAAGGTAGACCACCAATTCCATGCCGTAGATAAACCACGGAATGGTACCGCGGCGTTCCCTGTTATAGGCCCGGTATAAAATGGTGGTAATGGACCAGAAAATCAGACGGCTGAAAAACAGAATAAGGTTGGAATTGGTTTCCAACGAAGAGCCTTCTGCAACCAGGTTAATGCTGGAGAACATAATAATCACAAGCAGATCTGAAGCCAGCGTAACAATAATACTGCCGGCAAGTCCCCACAGTTTATCTGTAATAGTACCCTGATAGCTTAGAGTCAGTATTAAAATACGGCAAAAAGATACGACAAAATAGGCGTAGGCCATGTTGGGAAAATAGAAGGTAATCCACTGACTTGCAACCACGCAAAAAGCCGCAGAACCATAAAAAAGGGCGGTTTTGCGGTCTTTTTTATCCAAAAACATATCCAATAATTGTATCAATACATAAAGGTCAAAAAAATTCACAATCAGCTGTGAATGAAATGTAAGAAATTCTGTCATAGTAATCTGTTACCAATCCTTTTGAACTAAAGATAAAAACTGATCGCGCACAGGCAGCCTCTGGGCCTGGCTGATGTGCAACACGGTATCATCGGATAAAACCACGTTATCAAAGTTCATTACACGAATGTGTTGATAATTTACCAGGTAGGATTTGTGAATACGCAAAAACATGGGCGATTGCAGACCGCTTTCAATATTGTCAAGATGACCGTAAAAAGAAACTTCTTTATCTGTTGTATGAACGGTAACCTTTCTTGCGTCGCTGGAAAAATAAATAATTTCAGCCAAATCAAACTGGTAAAGTGTCTTCTTTACCTTGCATTGAAATTTCGAGGAATTTAAGTCATACAGGGATAAAAAGGTGTCCATCAATTGATGGATTTGTTCCTGATGAATAGGTTTTATTAAAAAATTGAAAGGCCGGTTCTCAAAGAGAGCCAGCGCATAAAATTCATGTCCGGAGATAAAAACGATTTGAACGGCTTGATCATTCATTTCCTTGCGAATGAAGTCGCTTACTTCAATTCCGTTTCGCCCTTCCATTTCGATATCTAAAAAAATCAGGTGATAGGCCCCGATTCGGTAATTCTCGCACAATGCATCTCCGCTGTTGAAACAGTGAAATTCCACACGGTGGGGGATTTTATTAAAGTATTCTTGCAGGTAAGTTTTTATGGTTTCCTGAATTTGGACAGAATCATCACAAATAGCTAGTCTTATTAACATATAAGCTCATCTCCTGTTTATACTCTGGTTCTATTATATTGGAAGGGGATAAAAGAATCAAGGGAAGTGATATGATAAGACTTGAAAGACTTCTGAATAGGGAGAGAGGGAACTTCTTTTGGAAGTTCCCTCTAAACGAGCGATTAGTCACTGATTCCAGTGTTTCATAAGAAGGTACATAGATAACGTACCATTGATAGAAGAAAACTTCTATACAATGTTTGTCCCTATGACGAATCTTCTTTCTTTAAAACTCATTACGTTAGCATGATAACGTTAAGGCGGCGGGAGGTCAACGAAAAAATGCCAAAATGTAAAAAATAGTAAAGTAGATGTAAAAATTTAAAAAGAATCCACTAGGAAGGACCCAGTGGATTCATGTTTAATATTTCTTCTCTTGTTGGCAGGGCCGGAATTCCGCCCGGCTTTTGTACGCACAGACAACCTGCAATGTTGGCATAAGAAAGTGCATCTTTTAAAAGCTTCATGGAAAAATCGCTGCACATATTGACTTTGTGAAGTAAAAGGTAGGATAAAAAGCCGCCAAAAAATGCGTCTCCCGCACCGGTGGCATCCACCGCGTTCACCTTTTTCCCTTCCATAAAATGGGACTCTCCGTGAAAGAATACCTTAGAGCCTTTGCATCCTAAGGTTTCCACCACAACAGAAATGTTATGCTGTTTCATAAAGCCAGGAATGGCATCTTCGCTTCCGCCTACAAAATGTAATTCCTCATCGGAAATTTTTAAAATATCAATATAGGACAATAAAGGCTTGATTTTCTCAAAACAGGCATCTTCGTTCTCCCAAATGGTGTCACGATAGTTTACATCAAAACTTACCAGGTGTTCCTGTTCTTTAGCCAGCTGCATGCCGCAAAGAATTGCCTCGGCAGCAGAAGGGGAGGTTAAAGAAAAACTTCCTGCGTGAAATAGTCTGGTGGTTTCAATCAACTCTTTATTGGCCAAAACATGCTCTTTGGAAAGCAGCATATCGGCTCCCGGTTTTCGTACAAAGGTAAAAGAACGTTCACCGTCTTCATAAAGTGTAACAAAGGCCAGGGTTGTGGTGGCCTCTTCGGTAAGTGTGGGGCAAAGGGCTGTGACCTTATTGTTATTCAATGTGTTCATAAGGAGATGACCAAAATCATCCTTTCCCATGACCCCAAGAAATCCGGTCTTTACACCGTTCCTTGCAGTTTCAATCGCCACGTTGGCAGGTGCACCGCCGGGATTGGCTGTATAGTTATAAAATGTAGTTCCGGGAGTAAAGTCAATTAACATTTCTCCTGCACAAATGATATCCATGTGTTTTCCCTCATAATACTAAATAGATTGATTTTCAATGATTCGGTAGTCAAGTTTAATGGCCTGACTTGGGCGAGCGGAGGAATTCTCGTTTTGAATTCGCTCAAGAAGCAGCTTGGCCCCTTCAATACCACACTCTTTATAGTAAAAGTGCACTGTGGTAAGGGAAGGTGAAAGAACAGAAGAGGTCTTGCTGTCTCCAAAGCCTGCCACACCCACCTGATCCGGAATCGAAATGTGGTGTTCGTTTAAATATTTAATGGCGCCAAGGGCAATGGTGTCTGTGGCGCAAATAATAGCATCCACATCAGGATGATCTTTTAAAATCTTTTCTGCATTGCTGTACCCGTTATCCATTCGGAAATTGCCCTGATACAGCATATTCTTTGGAACGTGTAAACCGGCCTTTTCCATGGCGTCCAAAAAGCCCTGTTTACGCATATATCCAACTGCAATGTCCTTTTCGGTAACACCGATGTAGGCAATATGTTTATGATTTTTAGATAAAACATAATCTGTCAGACTGAAAGATGCCCCATAATCGTCGTGAAAGATACAGGAAGCACTTTCGGATTCCTGGCCAAGTACCACCAAAGGAGTGGTGACGGCCTTGAATGCCTTCTTATGCTTGGCACTTTTAATGGTGCCAAGGTGAATGATACCATCCACATTGGTTTGTTTAAATGTCTCTAAGTAGTCGATTTCTTTGTCAGCATCATTGTCCGTATTAGCTAAAATAAGCTGGTAACCTTCCGCAGTTAAAACCTCGCTGACCCCGGCCACCACACTGGAAATAGAATCGGAGTTGATTCTTGGAATAATCACCCCGATCAGCTTGGTTTTCCCGGTGCGAAGGGTTTGGGCCTGATGGGAAGGCATATATCCTGTTTCATCAATAACTTTCTTTATGGCATCGCTTTTCTCTCTGCTGATATAACCGTTGTTAAGGTAACGGGATACCGCTGCAGGTGAAACACCGGCCATCTTGGCAATCTCTCGTATGTTCATAAATAATACCTCAAATTGTGTGCAAAATATGAAACTAAAGTGAAACTGATTTCATACCTAATTAATCATATCTTCTTATGGAGAAATAATCAATAGAAAAGGAGTAAATTGGGAATAATAAACAAAATAAAATGAAAAAGATTAGATGTTTTTCATAATTCACAAACTGAAATTGATTTCATATAATGGATTTAAGATGTGAAAACGATTTCATACAAAAGAAACCATTGTCAACTTCAAAAAGAATAAGGAGGGCCATAGCATGGATTATAGAATTTGTGCTTCGCAGATTTTAGAGAAGCTTGGCGGAAAAGAAAATTTAATTTCCGCAGCGCATTGCGCTACCAGACTTCGTCTTGTAATTGCTGATAACAGCAAGGTTCAAAAGGAAGAATTGGAAAATGTAGACGGAGTGAAGGGTGTGTTTGAAGCGGCAGGACAGCTTCAGATTATTATCGGAACCGGTGCAGTAAATAAGGTCTACGACGAATTTATCGATCTGGCCGGAGTAGAGGCTGCAAGTAAGGACGACGTAAAGAAGGCAGCCCAGGATAAGGCAGTATGGTACAAGAGAGCCATTAAGACATTGGGTGATATTTTTGTTCCGATTATTCCTGCCATTGTTGCCACAGGTTTGCTCAACGGACTTCTTGGAGGATTATCCAATGTGTCCGGTTTGGAAGGATTTACAAGTTCCCAGATATATGGACTTTTGAATATCTTCTCCAATACAGCGCTGGTATTTTTACCTATATTGATTGCAATTTCTGCAGCAAAGATTTTTGGAGCCAATCAGTTCCTTGGCGCAGTTATCGGTATGATTATGATTCATCCGGATTTAACCAATGCCTGGAGTGTTCCATCCATTGTAGCAGAAGGTGGAACCGTTGATACCTTATGGTCCTGGTTTGGTGCATGGGATATTGCAAAGACCGGTTATCAGGGACATGTTATCCCGGTAATTATTGCGGTATGGATTCTTGCAGTTGTGGAGAAGTGGTTACATAAGAGAGTTCCTGAGATGCTGGATCTTTTTGTTACACCGCTTTGTTCCGTACTTGTATCCGGTTTCTTAACCATGACAGTAATCGGACCGATTTTTGCACAGATTGAAAGTGTGGTTTTAAGCGGAGCTCAGGCATTGATTGCCATTCCGTTTGGAGTTGGAGCGTTTATCGTAGGTGGTGTATATGCACCGACCGTTGTGGCAGGTGTGCACCATATGTACAACGCCATTGAAATGATGATGCTGGCAGATAACGGTATGAATACCTGGATGCCGATTGCAACTGCAGCCAATGTGGCTCAGGGTGCTGCAGCATTGGCGGTGGCATTTAAAACAAAGAACGCCAAGATCAAATCTCTTGCAACACCGGCTTCCTTATCCGCATTCCTTGGTATTACAGAACCGGCAATCTTTGGTGTCAACATTCGATTCCAGAAGCCGTTTTTGGCAGGTATGATCGGTGGTGCCTGTGGTGCGGTTGTTGCTTCCATGATGAAGGTTTATGCAACAGCCAACGGTGTAACCGGTGTGTTTGGTTTCTTGATTACAACCAACTGTTTTGTAGGATACTTACTTACTTTCGTAGTGGCAGCTGCGGTAGCCTTTGTATGTTCCTACGCAATGTATAAAGACAAGGAAGAAGTGAAAGAAACAGTTGAGAAACCTGTGGAAAGTCAGGTTGTGGATAAGAAGGGAGATTCTTTTACCGTATATACTCCTGCAGCAGGAGAAGTAATTAAGATTACAGAAGTAAAGGATGATACCTTCTCCAGTGAGGCACTTGGAAAAGGATTTGGAGTTTTAACAAAGGAAGATGTGATTAAAGCTCCTTTTAACGGTAAAGTTACCATGGTATTTGATACCAAACATGCGCTTGGATTACTTTCCGACGACGGTGTGGAATTATTGATTCATGTGGGAATCAATACGGTTGAGTTAGATGGAAAAGGCTTTGAGGTATTTGTAAAAGAAGGAGATACCATCAGCCTTGGACAGCAATTGATGAAGTTTGATAAGAACGTAATTAAGGAAAACGGATATGACCCAACCACCGTGGTGGTGGTTACCAATACCGATGATTTTGCCGGCGTTACCACTTTAAAGACAGGAAATGTAAAAGAAGAAGATAAGATTTTAACCGTTGAAAAGTAGATGTCAATCAGGTAAAGGAGTCCTATGGTAAAGAATTTTAAAGAAGATGTGGAAAGAATCAGAGCGCTGGAAGAAGCACAGCGCGCCATTGGTAAGGACGATCCTTATTATCCGGCCTTTCATTTGGCACCGCCTGTGGGATGGCTGAATGATCCCAACGGACTTTGCCAGATGGGAGATGTACATCATATTTTTTTTCAGTACTCACCGCAATGGAAAAAAGGCGGACAGTATTGGGGACACTATGAAACGAAAGATTTTATTAATTATGATTGCACCGGTGCCTTCTTGGCACCGGATAGCAATGAGGACAGAAGCGGAGTGTATTCCGGCAGTGCCCTTTTAGAAGATGGTGTGATGTATCTTTACTACACCGGTAATGTAAAAGAAGAGGGAGACTACGACTATATTTATGAGGGTCGTGGGGCCAATGTAATTCTGGTGGAAAGTAAAGACGGAAGAGTGGCATCCAAAAAGCAGGTGCTTTTAACCAATGGGGATTATCCAAAGAATCTTTCCTGCCATGTGAGAGATCCCAAGGTATGGAAAGGTAAGGATGGATATTTTATGGTACTTGGAGCAAGAACAAAGGATGACAAGGGTTGCATTCTTTTGTATCGATCGGATGACAAGTACCACTGGGAGTTTATGAAATTTATTGAGACCAAAGAGCGCTTTGGTTATATGTGGGAATGTCCGGATTATTTTTTATTGGGCGGTCATTCCATTACCGCAACCTGTCCACAGGGACTAAAGAGTGAGGAGTATCGTTTCCAAAACATTCATCAGTCCGGTTATTTTACCGATTTAAGGGTGGAAAACTTTTTGGAATGGGATATGGGCTTTGATTTTTATGCGCCACAAACCTACGAAGATCAAAAGGGCAGAAGAATTATGATCGGTTGGATGGGCGTTCCGGATGCACCGTTTCAAGAGGAGCCATCTATGGAAAAAGGTTGGTCTCAGCTTTTAACGGTACCAAGGCAGCTGATTTACGATTCCACCCAGCGCCTGATTCGTCAGTGGCCCATTGAAGAACTGGAACAATTAAGAGACGGAAAGATTGATTTAGAAAAAGAAGCATTGCCTTCTGCCTATGAACTTCTTTTGGATAAGAATCACGAAGATGATTTGGAACTTCTTTTTGACGATGCACTTTTGTTTACTTATCACAGTGGGGATAAAACCTGCCAGCTTCGATTTTTGAAGGATGGCTATGGCAGAGAGGTTAGAAACATATCTTTGAATCACGGAATTCGGACCATGAGGGTTTTGGTGGATCGATGCAGTATAGAGATTTTTATAAATGCAGGTTCCTACGTAATGACCAGCAAGTTTTTTTACCATCAGAGAGAGAATAGAGAGAGAACTTTGAAAGTGGACGGCAAATTTTCAGAAATAACCTGTTTACGATTGAAGGAATTTAATATAAAATTAGCATAACAGATTATTTTTTGGGAGGTACTCATTATGAAAACATTTCAGTATATCATTACCGACGAAGTAGGAATTCATGCACGTCCGGCAGGAGTGCTTGCAAAGAAGGTAAAGGAATACGCTTCGAAAGTTACCATTACCAAAGGTGAAAAAAGTGCTGAGGCTCAGAAATTAATGGCAGTTATGAGTCTTGGAGTAAAGAAAGATGACACCATTACCGTGACGGTAGAAGGTGAGGATGAAGAAGTGGCTGCACAAGAGGTAGAGGCATTTTTCAAGGAGAATTTGTAATTCTACCGGCCATCAAGGAGGTCTAGCATGATACAGTATCAGGGAAAAGGTGTATATGGCGCCATTGCCATAGGAAAGGTATCGGTTTTTACCAAAGAAGATATGACGGTAAAGCGTACCCGGATTGAAGATGTGGAAGCGGAAAAGGCCCGTGTTTGCAAAGCCAAGGAAGAATCCATTGAGCAGCTTGGCGGGATTTACGAAAAAGCATTGAAAGAAGTGGGCGAGGACAACGCACAGATTTTTGAAGTTCATATGATGCTTCTTGATGATGAAGATTACAATGAGTCTGTAAACACTATTATTGAGACTCAGGAAGTAAATGCAGAATACGCAGTGGCAGTGACTTCTGACAATTTTTCTTCCATGTTTGCTGCAATGGACGATGCTTATATGCAGGCAAGAGCTGCTGATATTAAGGACATTTCCAATCGTCTCATTGCCAATCTTCAGGGAAGGAAGAACGGCGGTGAAGGAGTCAGCGGAAAAGCCGTAATTTGTGCTTATGACCTTGCACCAAGTGAGACGGTTTCCTTGGACAAAGAAAAGGTTTTGGCCTTTGCTACAGCCCACGGATCCTCCAATTCTCACACGGCGATTTTAGCCAGAAATATGAATATTCCGGCCATTATCGGTCTTGGGGATGAATTCCTTGCGGCTATGGAAAATGGCAGGGAAGTGGTGGTGGATGGATACAATGGCATTGTAATTGCCGATCCGGATGAAGAAACCATTGCAAAATATGAAAAGAAAATAGCAGAAGATGAAGAAAAGAAGCATCTTTTGCAGGAATTAAAAGGAAAAGAGAATAAAACCATTGACGGCAAGGAAATTTCTCTTTATGCAAATATCAGCAGTGTAGATAATATTGTAAATGCGCTTTTAAATGACGCAGGGGGCGTCGGACTTTTCAGAAGTGAGTTTTTGTATCTGGAACAGGACGATTACCCAACGGAGGAGCAGCAGTTTTTAGCATATAAGAAGGCTGTGGAAACCATGGCAGGGAAAAAGGTGATTATCAGAACCTTAGACATTGGCGCAGATAAGAAGGTGGATTATTTCGGATTGAAACCGGAAGACAATCCGGCCCTTGGATATCGTGCCATTCGTATTTGTCTCACCAGACCTGAGATTTTTAAAACCCAGTTGAGAGCTCTGTTTCGTGCATCGGCCTTTGGTAATCTTGGAATTATGTTCCCGATGATTGCCAGTGAAAAGGAATTGAGACAAGCACTGGCCATGTGTGATGAGGTTAAAGAAGAACTTACACAGCAGGGGATTTCCTATTCCGATAAGGTGGAAATCGGTATTATGATTGAAACACCGGCAGCAGCACTAATCAGTGATCGACTGGCTCCTTTGGTTGACTTTTTCAGCGTGGGAACCAACGATTTAACCCAGTATACGTTAGCCTGCGATCGCCAGAACTCAGACATTGAACCGTTTGTGGATACGCACCATGAGGCCATTTTACGACTGATTGAAATGAGTGCGAAAAATGCCCATGAACATGGTGCCTGGATTGGCATCTGCGGTGAGCTGGCAGCAGATACGGAACTGACGGAAACCTTTTTACGTATGGGTATTGATGAGCTTTCTGTTTCCGCAAGTTTTGTACTGAAGGTGAGAGAGCGTATCAGAAGCATTGATTTGTCCAAGTAGAATCTAAAATTCGTTGACAACAACTGCGGTAAAAGCATATACTCAAACTATGAATGTGAGAATTTTCTCATAAGGAGGGGTGATATGCAACAACGTGCAATTGAAACCAAAGAGAAACTCATGAACGCTGCTTTGGAGTTATATCTTGAGCGGGATTATCATACAATTACCGTTGATGAGGTGGCAAAGAAGGCAGAGCTTTCTACCGGAATTGCATACCGCTATTTTAAGAATAAGAAAGAATTGCTTTTGGCATCCTTGGAATATGCAGTGGAAGATATTCTCAATCAAGCAGATACTCAGGATGTGGACTTTCTGAAGTTTGTAAGTACCTATGATTTGGCGAATTACCTTTTAACCTGGTATGTTTCCACCTATCGCGACAATCACGAAGTGTACGAAATCATTGAAGGGTTGAAGCGAGGAGACGAAGAAATCAGGGAATTGTACGACAAGCTGGAAGAGAGAACGGTGGAGCGAATTTTCTTTAAAACCAAGCAGGTTCTTCCGGGAGTGAAAAAGTTGCCGGAGCGAGTGCTTATGGTGGTGGGTATGATGCGAGGGTATTGTACCATTACTTTAAACGACAGACAGGAAGGTCTGGATTATGATTTTATACGACATAAGACAATAGAAGAGATTGTAGAAACACTGACCCATTGATTCAATGGGTCAGTTTCGTTATAATGAAACAGGGAATTGGGGTTATTATTATGAATTTTTAGAAGCAATATAAAGGAGAAGAAATACGATGAGTGAAATGTTTAATCAGGTGCCGGTATTTGAAAACGGCATGGCACAGCCGGTATTCCCTTTTACACCGGGAACAACCGGAAAGGACTATAATGCCATGGAGAGCGCTGTTGTACGTTATTGTGTATACGTAGAGACAGACTATGATATGGACGGAGATGGCCGGAGAGATTTGGTAAAGGCCATGCTTCAGGTACCAAGAAGTGCCATTGAAGGACATTACAAAGCAGCTTCCGTTATGGAGGCAAGACCATATGCATCCGGAACACATGCAGATGGATACGATCACATGAAAGAAGTGGCAGATAAAGACTATCCTGCCCATGAAATAAAGGTAACATCTCCGGCAAAACGTGTACCTCAGGGTTGCATGAGTGCCTGGGATGTGGCAAAGAACGCAGATCCAAGTGACTGGTATTATGCAGATAAGAGTACAGAAGGAGCATTTTGTTATCAGGATTTGGAGTGGTATAACTACTATCTTGTAAGAGGTTTTGCCGTTGTTTTAAGTGCAGGCCGCGGAACCACAGGAAGTGACGGATTTGTTGAATGTGGCGGAGAATATGAAAAAGAAGCATTTAAGTGTGTGGTTGAGTGGTTACACGGAGACCGTACCGCCTACATTGACAGAGAAGGAAAGATTGAAACCAAGGCAGACTGGTCCAACGGTAACGTTGGTATGACCGGCCGTTCCTATGCAGGTACCATGCCATTTGCAGTTGCTACCACAGGAACACCGGGATTGAAAACTATTGTACCGGTTGCCGGAATTTCCGATTGGTATGACTTTTTAAATCAGCAGGGAGCTCAGAGATACTGGCCACAGGAAATGCTTGCAAGCTTCCTTGATTATTTTTGTTCCAGTAACTACGATGACGATAAGTTACCGGAAGAATTAAAGAAGAAAACAGCCATTTTCCACAATCAAAGAAGTGTAGATCAGATCAAAGAAGGATTTGATTACGGTGATTTCTGGAAAAACGGTAACTATACATTGAATGCAAACAATATTCAGTGCAGTGCCTTAATCGTTCACGGATTCAACGATGAGAACGTGTCCACAAAACAGTTCCAGATGATGTACGAATCCTTTAAGAAGGCAGGTGCTACGGTGAAATTATTACTTCACCAGGGACCGCATATGACACCGACCATGGCTGCAAAGAGCTATGGAATTTCCATCGACGGAAAGCAGTACGATGATATTTTAAATAAATGGTTCTCACATTTCTTATACAATGTGGACAACGATGCCCTTGATATGCCTAACGTTCTTTCTCAAAGTAACGTGGATCAGCATGTATGGGAAACAGAAGAGTCCTGGGAAACAGGAAAGTGTAAAGAGCTTACAAGCAGCGTAGAGGGAACCACAGTACTTGACACCAATTGGGAAAAGGCCGGAATTGACGCTAAGAATTTTGACGAAAAAATGAGTCTTTTCACCAGCAATATGAACCGCCGTTTTATCACAGATGCACTTACAAAGGATATTACCATCCAGGGAAGCGTTCGCGTGGACTTTAAGGCATCCTTAAAAGAAGGAAATCCGGATACCTGTTTTGACGCAAAGAGCGTAAACAACGCAGACAACATGGCACTTGCCCTTGGAACTAAGAGCGGTAAAATGGACGATGTGAAGCTTACTGTTCTTCTTTGCGACCTTTGTGAGGAAGCTTTTGACAGTGTTCAGACCGTGGATCCTGAGCGTAATGAGGTTCCGGTTAAGGTGGTAAAAGAAGGAGGAATTTCCAACGGAGGAGACCTTCCAAACTTTGACCTGGTAGAGTTTGAAACTCAGCACCACAATTATAAAGTTATTGAAAGAGCATACATTGACCTGTGTAATCCGGAATCGGGATACGAACCGGAAACTTCAAAGAACAGCATTACCTTAAAGAAGGGCGAAGATCATGACTACCATATTTTCTTAAACCCAAGCAGACATAAGGTGGTAGCAGGTCACAAACTTGCAGTGGTTGTGGGAACAGAAGATCCTGTAAACTGTATGCTTCATAAAAACTATGAAATTGAACTTCACAATGACAGCGTAAAAGCAGTGCTTCCGGTTACAGAAGAAGTAGCACAGTCATTGGAATTACACCAAGATTAAAAAGGAAACGTTGAGAGGAGATTAGCGACGTGGAGAATATGATTCAGTCAGATGCAAGAAATCTGACTCTGGTAATGGACCTGTATGAAATTACCATGGCAAACGGGTACTTCTTAAATGAAGACATTACCCGAAAAGTAACCTTTGATGTATTTTACAGAAATAACCCGGATGGCGGCGGATATGCTGTGTTTGCCGGATTGGAGCAGGTGATTGAGTACCTGGAGAATATGCACTTTTCCAAGGGGGACATTGAATATTTAAGATCACTAAAAACATTTGATGAGGGATTTTTACAGTATCTGGAGAATTACCGTTTTTGTGGTGATGTATATGCCTTCCCGGAAGGAACCATCATGTATCCCAACGAACCGATTATCACTGTAAAAGCACCATTGATTGATGCACAGTTGGCAGAAACAGCCATTTTAGCGCAGGTGAATCATCAATCTTTAGTTGCAACCAAAGCAAGCAGAATTGTGCGTGCCGCAAAGGGCCGTGCAGTCTCTGATTTTGGCGCAAGACGTGCGCACAATATGGATGCGGCAGTATACGGGGCAAGAGCCTGCTATATCGGCGGAGCATCCAGTACCGCAACGGTACTTGCAGGAGGTATGTTTGATATTCCGGTAAGCGGAACCATGGCCCATAGCTGGGTGATGTTCCAGCCGGATGAATATACAGCTTTTGAGAAATTTGCCAAAACCTATCCGGACAACTGCATTTTATTAATTGATACCTATGATGTACTTCACAGCGGTGTTCCAAATGCCGTTAAGGTGGCCAAAGAAGTATTGGAACCAATGGGAAAGCGCTTAAAGGGTGTTCGCCTTGACTCCGGTGACCTGGCTTATCTTTCCAAAAAGGTTCGTAAGATGCTGGACGAAGCAGATCTTATCGATGCATTGATTGTGGCAAGTAACAGTCTGGATGAATACACCATCAATTCTTTGATTGATCAGGGTGCCTGTATTGACAGCTTCGGTGTAGGAGAGCGTATGATTACCGCAAAAAGCGATCCGGTTTTTGGTGCTGTTTATAAAATATCCTCAGTGGAGGAGAACGGCGAATTTGTACCGAAAATCAAGATTTCCGAGACCCTGGAGAAAATTACCAATCCGGGACTGAAGAAGGTATATCGTATTTATAATGGCAGCGGCCATGCAGTGGCGGATTTAATTACCATGGAAGAGGAAGAGGTGGATTTAAGTAAACCTTACCGTTACGTGGATATTTCCAAACCTTGGAAGAATATGACCTTTGAGCATATGAGCGCCAAAGAACTGCAGAAATGCGTTATGATTGACGGAAAACGCACTGTAAAGAAGCGTTCTCTTACAGAGATTCAAGCTTATGTGAAAGAACAGCTGAAAAACGAAATCTGGGAGTCAGAACAACGTTTTGAAAATCCTCACGTTCATTATTTGGATATGAGTCCGAAATATTATGAAATGAAAATGGACCTTTTATATAAGGGACAACGTCAGGGTAGATAAAGTTACAGGGTATGAATCAACGGATTCATACCCTGTTTTTTAATGTCCTCTGGGAACTTTTTCCAATAATTCCCGTTCGTAGGTTCGATCGGCAATTGCCAGTTTTATAAATACAATCAGCTGCAGCGGAATCACACACAAAATCGCTTTTACGTCGAAGTAAGAGCAGAAGATGGCGGATAGGATTCCTCCAAAAAGGAACATTAAAAGCATAATACCGTGCATCTTATAGCGGTGAGAAGCAACTGCATCCTTATCTCTGATTGCTTTTACAAAATTACTTCCGGTCTGTCTTATATGGTTGGTTACAAAGGTGGTTGCCATAGGAATACCTTCGTTTTGACGGTAGGTATTAAATTGCATGGCACAAATAAAGTTTAAAGTTACCTGACAGATTTGATCAGGAGCTTCTTTTGGCAGTAGCCCAAGAACAATCACAACAAGAATTTCGATTCCGATTAGGATGGTATCCCAACGGAAGAAATGAAGTTTCTTTACTTTTTTTCCAAGAATTTCTGAAAGAATGGTTCCAAGAAAATAAGAAGAAATTGGAACTAACAGGTAGAGTGCTTCATGAACATTTCCGGTTCCGATGGCCATGGACAACAGTACCACGTTGGCTGTTTGGGCATTACAGAACACACCGCCACGTACCGTATAGGTGTAGGCACCGTAAAATCCGCCAATCATAATCAATAACCAGAACGTCCAGTGTTTTTCGCATTCCAGGAAGAATGACTTTTCATCGGTTTTCATAACAATACTCTTTTCTATAATTTGATTCCAAAC
>JAILCP010000066.1 GCA_024680055.1 Lachnospiraceae bacterium
CCTTATGCAGGTATTATGGAAATGCTGGCGGAGCTTAAGAAACGTGGAGTGAAGACGGCAATTGTAACTAATAAAAATATCAAGGCAGCCAGGGAACTGGGCAAGTTGGTTTTTAAAGATTACATTAGCGTGGTTGTAGGAGAAGACGACCTGCATGGAATTCGAAAAAAACCGGAACCGGATATGGTGCATAGCGCAGCAAAGCAACTGGGTGCGTCGTTACAGGATTGTATATATGTAGGAGACTCCGAAGTGGATGTGCAAACGGCAGAGAATAGTAAGATGCCGGGTGTGTGCGTACTTTGGGGATTTCGAACACGGGATCAATTGCTTGATGCCGGAGCAAAGAAACTGATTGAAAAGCCGATGGAACTCCTTAGTATTGTAGAAGGAGATTGATTATTATGTCGCAGGATTTTGTATGCGGAGAAGAAAAGGGCGTTGTAGATACTTATGATTTTCCAAGCCCCGACTGTTTCTTAGAGGCACAGTATATGGCGCCTCTAAGTCAAAGAATCAGGCAGGAGGAGAAGAAGAAATTCTGCGTATTGCCGCTATGTCAGATTGTGGAGGCACAGATGCTTGGCGGATTAATTAAATATACAGCAGACGAACAGGGACCTCGTGTGGTGGAACGCCGTTATAAGAAGTTAAAAGAACTTCCTATGACGGAAGAGGTACCGTGTCCGGACGGATTGTGCAAAGAAGTGGCCAAAGGCCTGGCAGATTTAAAAGCACAGGGAGAGTATACCCAGCTGAATGTGCAAGGACCGCTGAGCATACTGAGTTCACTGGTTCCGATGGAGCGAATTTTCGTCAGCAGAAGAAAAGATAGAGCTACCTATGAGGAAGCTCTTTTTTGGGTTGTGGATAAACTTTTTAACTATATGGAATCCATGGGTGATGATGTGGATTTGTATAGTTTGGCGGACCCGGTTGCCAACATTAATATATTGGGAAAAGAGTATGCCGCAGAAATCGCAACATTGGCCTATCGACCACTTTTGGAAAAACTGTGGGCGGCAAAACGCAAAGTACATATTTGCCCGATTATGATGGGAGCAATTCAAAGCGGAGGATTTACCAAACGGGTGGATATAGAAATCGATGAGAACCTAAGTTATGAAGATGCTATTTTATCGGTAGAAGGCCCATGTTTCGTGGCACATCAGTGTCTGAAAAGTGAAAGTACCACTTGGAATCATGGCGTGCTGCATACCATTGAATTAATATAGGAGAGGTTATAAATGGATAGAAAAGCAAAAGTATCAGAAATACTTAACAAAAAACATGCGGTGCACCCGCCGTGTATTTGCCCGGGAGGTATGATGAATATGATTACCACCGAGCTTTTAAACGAGGGTGGCTATTCTTTCCGTGAGGCCCACACCAATGGGGTTTTGATGGCAAGTCTTGCGGAATATGCGTATCAGCAGGGATGTTTTGAGAATGTAGGCGTTCCTTTTTGCATGACGGTGGAAGCAGAACAATTTGGAGCAGAGGTGGAACTTGGAGATAATACCAAGGAACCTCGTGTTGTAAAATATTGCCTGGAATCTTTTAATGATGTGGAGAAGCTAGAAGGTTTTCGTCTGGAAGAAGGTAGAATGAAAGCCACATTGGATGCGATTAAACGGTTGCGGGAAGAGGATTTAGATGCGCCGGTAATTGGAAATTTAACCGGCCCAATCAGTGTGGCGTCCTCTATTATGGATCCAAATCTCTTTTATGTGGGACTGAATAAAAAGTCTGAAGAAGCACATCGGTTAATGGAGATCGTTACAAGGGAATTAATTCGTTTTGGCCAAGCCATGATCGATGCCGGCGCGGATGTGATTATGATTGCAGATCCAAGCGGAACCGGAGAAATTATGGGACCGAAGTATTTTGAAGAATATACGGTAAAATATTTAAACGATTTAATCGATGGAATGAACACGGAAAACGTGGTTACCATTGTTCATATTTGTGGAAAAATGACACCAGTGTTAAAAGAAACCAATCATATCAAAAGCGATGTGCTCAGTTTTGACGCCATTGTATCTTTGAAAAAGATCAGGGAGTTTATGGGAGATCGATTGATTATGGGAAATGTAAGTACCTATGCCATTGAAGGAAATACATCGGACAACGTAAAACGACTTGCGCAAAATTGTATAAAGCAGGGTATGGACATTGTTTCCCCGGCTTGTGGCCTTGGTATGGGCTCACCACTGAAAAATGTGCGAGCAGTGCTTGAAGGAGTTGAACAATGCCAAGTATAAAAGACATCACGACAAAAAAAGAATTGCAGTGTGAAAGTGGAACCAACCTTTTAACGCTGTTGCTTGAAAATAATGTATTTGTGGACAACGCATGTAACGGTAAGGGTACCTGTGGAAAGTGCAGAATTCGTCTTGTGGAAGGGGAGCTTGAAATCTCTGAGGAAGACGAAGCAAAGAAGCTAACGGAAAAAGAGCGCAAGGAAGGAATTCATCTTGCCTGTCTTTCTTTGGTAAAAGGTGATTGTGTCATCCAAACCAATGTGGCGTCCAAAAAAATGAATGTTTTAACAGACGGATATATACCGGAATTTGAAAAAGATGTGTGTGAAGCGGGCTATGGAGTTGCCATTGATATTGGAACCACCACCATTGCCATGAGCATGATCTCTATGAAAACCGGAGAAATTCTGTCAGAAGAAGCGGGAATGAACGGACAAAGATTGTACGGTCAGGACGTTTTAACCCGAATTACCTATGAAATCGAACAGGGTCAGGAGGCCATTGATAAGTTAAAAGAGGCGGTAATTACTTCCATCAATGAGGGAATAAAAGCCATGTGCAAAGAACTTGGTATTTCCACCGAGGAAGTGATGTCCATAACAGTGGCGGGAAACTGTACCATGACGCATATGCTTCTTGGAGTAGACGCAAGAAGCATTGGAATGGCGCCTTATAAACCTGCTTTTTTGCAGGCTCAGACGGTGAACGCAAAGGAACATGGAATTGAATGTAACAAGGACGCAACTTTGTATTGTCTGGCGCAGGTATCCGGCTTCATCGGCGGCGATATTTTGGCGGGAGCCTATGTGTGTGACCTTTTGCATAGCGACAAAATCAGCCTGTTTTTGGACATCGGAACCAACGGAGAAATGGTGGTCAGCAAGCGGGGAGAATTGTACTCCTGCTCTTGCGCCGCAGGACCTGCCCTTGAGGGTATGAACATTACCTGCGGAATGCCGGCACTGCCCGGAGCAGTGGAAAAAGTGTGGGTGGAAGACGGAAAACTCTGCACCGCCACCATTGCGGGAGAAAAGCCGAAAGGAATCTGCGGTAGCGGAATTCTTGAGGTGGTGGACGAACTGATCAAACAGGAATTTATTAAAAAAAGCGGCGTTTTTGTAAAAAAGAAAAAAATAGAAGAAAGCGATTGGCGCTACAACTATTTGGTGGAAGACGAGGGAGGACCTGCTCTGAAGCTTTCGGAAGGTGTTTTGGTAACCCAAAAAGATGTGCGCCAGGTACAGCTTGCCAAGGGGGCGATTTTATCCGGATTTTTGTCCCTGGTAAAACGTGCCGGAATTACGGTGGAGGACATTGACGAAGTTATTATTGCAGGTCAGTTCGGTTCTCATTTATCTGCACAGGCGTTAGCAGGCGTTGGAATTATTCCACGGGAGGTAAAAGAAAAGGTGACCTACGTTGGAAACACGTCGAAAACCGGAGCCTACATGGCCCTTTTATCCCATAAGGTAAAAGAGGAGATGGAGGATTTGGCAGATAAAATCACCTATTATGAGTTGGCCGAAATTGACGGCTATGAGCAATTATTTATGGAATGTATGAGATTTTAAATAAAATGGAGGATTTACAAAATGGATAAGATGGAACTTTTTTCAGAGATCAGTGAAGCTGTAAAAGAGATGGAAGATGAAGATGTGGAAGATCTCTGCGAAAAATCACTGGAGGAGGGCATTGACCCAACTGAGACCATCCGTGAAGGTTTAATCAAGGGAATGAGTCTTGTAAGTGAGTTGTATGAAACCGGAGAATATTTCTTACCGGAAGTTTTAACCGCTTCCTTTGCATTAAATGCAGGACTTGATATCCTGAAACCACACATCAAACAGGAGGAAACCGGAGCACAGGTAAAAGTAGTTATTGGCGTAGTGGAAGGTGACACCCATGATATTGGAAAGAACCTGGTGAAAATCATGTGCGAATCCGTCGGATTTGAAGTATATGACCTTGGCCGTGACGTGCCGTTGGATGATTTTGTCAATGTGGCAAAAGAAAAGAATTGTGACTTTATCTGTATGTCTACCCTGATGACCACCACCATGGGAGGCATGCGTACGGTTATCGATAAATTAAAGGAACAGGGAATCCGTGATCAGTTTAAGGTGATTATCGGAGGGGGCCCTATTTCTCAGAAGTTTGCAGATGAAATTGGGGCAGACGGTTATTCTGTAGACGCTGCGGCAGCAGTGAAGAAAATGAAAGAGCTAAAAGGAATTGCATAAGGAGAGGTAAAATGGAAGGAACAGATTATGGCAATGGCTTAATAGTGCCAAAAGACGAATTAACACCTTTGGAACGTAGTAAATTGATGGACGAAGGAAAAGAAGTGGACCGTATTCAGGCATGTCTTGATACCGGAGAAACTCTGGCACCGATGATTGGGGTTGGTGTGGATGAGTATTATCATTCCGCAGAAAAAATGGTTGAGTTGGAAGAGTATTTATATGATACTTTCCACGGAGACGGAGCAGGTCTGTCCACCACCTTGCGCGGTATGGCAGAGGCTATGGGAGCAGAAATCTCTTATGCCAAAAACCGTACAGCCCAGTTAAAGACACCGGCTTTAAAATTAAAGGAAATCGATCAGGCAAAATTGGTGGATGTGGACAAAGACGGACGTTTACCAATTGTTTTGGATGCCCTTGCACAGGTAAAAAAGAAACTGGGAGACCGTGTTCCGGTCAGTGGTACCGTCACAGGTCCTTTTACCGTTGCAGCAATGGTCCTTGGAACGGAATGGCTTCTTGTGGGTATGTTGAAGTGCCCGGATAAAATCAAGCAGTTGATGGATGTTATTGTGGAAAACAATAACCGTTACATTCAGAGAATGATTGATTTGGAAGTGGGAATCGGATTTGCAGATCCGGTCAGCTCCACAGATTTAATCAGCCCGGAGCAGTACCGTGAATTCTCTCTTCCATATTTTCAGAAAAATGTGGATTTCATTAAGAAACAGGGCCGCGGCTGTGGATTACATATTTGTGGAACCAGTCGTAAATTGTGGGAGGATTTGGCGAAAACCGGAATTGGACTCTTTGGCTTGGATAATGTGGAATCCCTGGTGGAAGCAAAGGAAGTTTTGGGACCTCATATGGCCATTCAGGGAAAAGTTCCGCCGGTGGATATTTTAAACCGTGGAACACCAATGGACGTCTTGATGGCCGCAAAAGAAAGCATTCGCGATGGATTTGATAATCCGGGAGGATTTGTTCTTACTTCCGGCTGTCAGACACCGCTTGGAACACCAATCGAGAATATGCATGCTTTAATCGATGGAGCAAGAATTTTTGGTCGAACACCGATCAAACGAGAAGATTTAATGTAGCTTGTTTTAATAATGAAAGACAAAAATAAACGGTCGCACTAATCATTAGTGCGACCGTCTTTTATGATTTAATAGTTTTCTTCTTTGTAGTTGGTAATCAACTTCTCAATACGCTCATATGGATCAAGTAAATCACTGATGGAAGCATCGTGATTTAAAGTATCAATAAGGTAAGCGATGTATTTACTCATATCACAATTGATGTAGTAATCTCTGTCAAGAATTTCAGGTCTCTGGTAAGCAAGGTTGGTAGTTACCACTTTGTAGATAAGACCTTCTTCTACAGCCTTGTCAAAACGCTCAATTCCGGCGGTAAATAAACCGAAGGTAGCGATAACGAAGATACGTTTTGCTTTTCTCTTCTTGAGCTGTCTGGCAACGTCAATCATGCTGTCTCCGGAAGCAATCATATCGTCAATGATGAACACATCTTTTCCTTCTACGCTGCTTCCAAGGAATTCGTGAGCAACGATTGGATTACGTCCGTCTACGATCTTGCTGTAGTCTCTTCTCTTGTAGAACATACCCATATCTACGCCAAGAACGTTGGCAAAATAAATGGCACGTCCTGTTGCACCTTCGTCAGGGCTGATGATCATTAAATGATCGTTGTCGAATTTAACATCTTTTACATGTTTGCAAATTCCCTTTAAGAACTGATAAGAAGAACCAACAGATTCAAATCCGCTAACAGGGATTGCATTCTGTACACGTGGGTCATGAGCATCGAAGGTGATGATGTTTTCTACACCCATGGATACTAATTCCTGCAGAGCAAGAGCACAGTCAAGAGATTCACGACCGGTACGTCTGTGCTGACGGCTTTCATAGAGGAATGGTAAAATTACATTGATACGTCTTGCTTTACCTCCAATAGCAGCAATAACTCTCTTTAAATCCTGATAATGGTCATCAGGAGACATGTGGTTTTCGTGACCGCTGATAGAATAGGTGATGCTGTAGTTGGTTACATCACAAATAATAAAGATATCGTATCCTCGAACAGATTCTCCGATGGTTGCCTTAGCTTCACCGGTACCAAAACGAGGTGTGTTGGTTTTAATGAGATAGGATTCGCGAACATAACCCTTGAAGGTGATGTCATCCTCATGTTCATGTTTACGAGTTACTCTCCAACGCTTCAGATAAGCATCAATCTTAATTCCGGATTCTACTCCCTTCATGGAAATGATTCCAAGTTTACCAACAGGGATGGTATTAAGGTTTCGCTCATCATGCTGTTCTTGCTGCATAAATTTTTTTCCTCCTAAATAGTTAATATTTATTAATTATTATTTATGTACTAATCTTAAATCGTTGCCTACCAGTCTCACCAAATCATAGTTCTTGTAGATTCTGGAAGAAGTTCGTTCCGAATAAGTTTCTGAGATTTCTCCCATACTAAGGTTGGAAGAAATAATGGTTGATTTCCCTCTCATGATGCGCTCATTAATACACATAAAAAGCTGAGAGGTGGTGTAACTGTTAGCAACTTCAGTGCCCAAATCATCAATAATCAGCACGTCACAATTAAAGATGTTTTGGTAGGAGTCCTGTGCTCCCGACGTTCTATTATACGCATTATTATGGAAAACGTCAAATAGTGATGTGGATGTAAAATAAATTACGGAATATCCCCCATCAAGCAGCTCCTTGGCAATACAGTTGGATAAAAAGGTCTTTCCAACCCCGGTAGGGCCAAGAAGAAGTAAATTCAAATGTTGTTCTTTAAAGTGTTGAACAAAATTCTTGCATTTATGTAAAGCCAATTCCATATTCTCCCGAGGAGAAAGGTTGGTAATAGGATCAATGTCAGCATCGGAAAAAAGGCTCAAATCAAAATGTTCAAAATTCTCTTTGTGTAAAACCTGACGCAGATTGGATTGGGTATACACCAAATCAATGGCTGCCTGGGTAAAACAGTGGCATTTCTTTCCGTTTACATATCCGGTGTCTTTACAATCGGGACAGTGATAAGTGGGCTCAATGTAATCAGGTTGAAATCCAAGTGATTGAATCAATGAGTCCTTTTCTTTATTTAGATTGTGAAGTGACCCTTTTAAATCAATAAGGGCGTGGGTGTCCCCCTCTAACAGTTTCTGAGCCTGCTTTACAGAAAGAGAAGCAATGGATTGGTCGATTTCCTTAATCCGTGGCGATTTCTTGTAAAGCTCTTCAATATGATCGGTAACACGACGATGGGACTCAAACTGTCGCTTGTCATATTCACGTCGTAGTGAATCGTACTGGCTGTTTGTCAGCGCCATAATTTCATTACCTCCCATTAATTACGACTGCGGTTCAGCATCTGCTGTTCAAGAGCATCGTAGTCGTATTCACGTTGAGAAAAATTGTTAAAACGGTTCTGAGGTGCTTTCTTTGCGTTGTTATGGGAGGCGTTCTCCTTTGAGGAGCGCTTCTTATTGGCAAAGGCGGCATCCAGTTTTTCAATATCAGAAAGTTCGGTTACCTTGGCCTTGTACCAGTTGGTCAAAATGGTGTCGGTATACTCAAAACTTGGCTGATGAGTGGCAGCAATGGTTCGTGCGCATGCTTCCGTTATAATGTCCAGGGAAAAATGAAATTCTCCGGTCCATTTTTGAATCATAGAAGTTTCCAATTCCACAAGGTTACGTCCCTTGATGCCAAGAGCCTTAATCACTGCGTAATTGGCCTGGCTGTAAACATTGGAATGCTTCTTGGCAGCTTCCACGGAGGAAATTCCGCTTTCTGCCCAGGATAAAGCTACTTTATCCATGTAGCGAACACTCTTATGATTACCGCTGACACAGTATTCCACCAGATATTCAATCAAATCCAGGGAAAAACCTAAACTGTCGTACCAATAAAGGAAAGCACGAATTTCAGATTGGGTCAGAGGCTTTTGCAAGTAGCGTTCTGCAATGAAAATTAATTCTCCAACGTCTTCACGGTCGGAAAAACGTTGAATATCGTCTCTGGTATATTCTTTGGTTGATGGTTTATCGTTAGCATTAGCAATTGGTTTAGTTATTACGGTTTCAAGAGGCTGTTCCGGAACCCTTTTCCTATCAGGATCCGTAGGCGTGTTGCCATCCGGAATATCCAATAAGGTCACCTTACAAAGCTCCTTCTCATCGTTGTAGCACAGTTCCAAAAGACCCATGCGTTCCCAATACACAAAGGCTCTTGTTAAGTCCCGTTTTGTATATTCAAATAAATCTGCAATCTTTTGTAAATCGCAGTCCGCCATATTATGAGAAATACAGCGTAAAAGGTATAAATAAACTTTCACATACTCCCCATTAGCAGACGGCATATAATAATCAATAAATACGTTCGGCACACAAGTTGTTGAACTTGGGCGTTCCGATTGAAGTAAGATCTTCTCCATGTCTTCTCCAGCTTCCTTCCTCACTTCGTCTTGCGAACAAATTATTTATATACACTCCATAAAATCATGTACCCCTAAGCCCGCTGTGCAACCGATTATAGCATAGGATTTTGGAAAAGAAAAGCGATGGGAAATGTGAAAAACCCCGTGGGATAGTGATTTTTTTAACGTGGATAATGTGGATAAATCTCCCCATGGAAAGTAAATTCAAGCAAAAGAAAGTACAAAAAAATCCACACCGAAAATTCCTCAAAATAGAAATTCTGGTGTGGATAATGTTGATAAGTTACTTTGAAAGAAGATCTTCGCCGATTTTAACCACATTTCCGGCACCCATAGTTATCAACAAATCGTTGTTAATACAATTTTTTATTAAAAATTTTTCAATTTCCTCAAAAGTAGGGAAATAGTAAGATGTGGTTCCCTTCTTTTTCAATGCTTCACACAAATCATTGGAGGAAATTCCAAGGGTGTCAGTTTCTCTTGCGGCATAAATGTCTGCAAGAACCACCATATCCGCTAAGGAAAGGGCATCCACAAAGTCCCGGAAAAGTGCCTTTGTTCTGGTGTAGGTATGGGGCTGGAATACGCATACGATACGTTGATATTTGGTTGCTTTTGCAGCCTTTAACGTTGCCTTGATCTCCGTTGGATGATGTGCATAGTCATCCAAAATAACCACACCGTTGCGTTCCCCTTTTTTCTCGAAACGACGTTTGGAACCGGTGCATACGGAAAGACCCTTCTGAATGGCCTCAAAGGAGACTCCCGCCAAATCTGCCGTAGCAATTGCGGCAAGGGCATTGTAAATATTGTGTTCACCGGGAACAGCCAAAGAAACAGTGCCCACTGTGGTGCCTTTTTTTACCAGGGTAAAAGTGGCCTGGCCCAATTTGTTGTAAGTAATATCGGTTGCACTATAGTCATAGTCACCGATACCAAAGGTGACAAACGGTGTATGGAGCTGTGAAGTAAGCTGAGAAAGATGCTCCACAGTTCCGTTAATAATAACTGTTCCCTCATCCAGAGTATTGTTCATAAAATGAAGGAAGGAACTACGAATGTCATTGATGTCTTTGAAAAAGTCCAGGTGGTCTTCTTCTATATTAAGTACCACAGAGTATTTTGGGTGGAATTCCCAAAAGCTGTTGGTGTATTCACAAGCTTCCGCCACAAAAAGGTCAGAGTGACCGATTCTGGTGTTGGTCTGAATGGAATTTAAAATTCCACCGTTGGAAATGGTTGGATCGCAATCACCTGCAAGAAGAATTTCTGCAATCATGCTGGTGGTTGTGGTTTTGCCGTGGGTACCTGCAACGGCTATTGGATGTTGGTACTGGGCCATAATCTGTCCAAGAAGCTCTGCTCTTGTCATGGTTGGGATGTTTGCCTGAGTGGCAGCTGCGTATTCCGGATTGTCCGGATGGATGGCAGCAGTGTACACAACAAGGTCAATGGATGGTGTAATATTTTCCGCCTTTTGACCGTAAAATACAGTTGCTCCAAGGTTTTCCAAAGTCTTTGTATATTCTGAAGAACTCCGGTCTGAGCCGGAAATTTTAAATCCGCGATCTAATAGAATCTGGGCAAGTCCACTCATGCTTACACCGCCGATTCCAATAAAATGAATATGAATTGGATGGTTCATATCTAGTTTCATCATAGTATTCACACTTTCTAAGTTGTTATTTAACTAATTTATTATACTCCAATTAAACACCTTTGAAAAGCCAAATACAAAGGTGCTCCGGGTATTTGTGTCAAAAATGTGTTCTAAAATTTAGACTGTAGGACAGAAAAAACAGAAAGTTTGTGAAATGTTTTTGAATTGTTAACAATATATAGAAGGGTGGGGTCTTTCGTGATATAATTATTACGCGTATTGCAGGAGGAGCGACAGGATGAAAAAAGAAGTTATCGCAATGCTGTTAGCAGGTGGCCAAGGAAGCCGTTTGGGCGTTTTAACACAGGATATGGCCAAGCCTGCTGTACCATATGGCGGAAAGTATCGAATTATTGATTTTCCTTTGAGTAATTGTGTAAACTCAGGGATTGACACGGTGGGTGTTTTGACCCAGTATCAGCCATTGGAATTAAATAGTCATATTGGAATCGGAGTTCCGTGGGATCTGGATTCCAATGATGGTGGAGTTGCAGTTTTACCGCCATATGAGAAGAGCGGAGATGCAGCATGGTATTCGGGAACAGCCAATGCCATTTATCAGAATTTATCCTACATGGAGTCTTATCATCCGGAGTATGTACTTATTTTATCCGGAGACCATGTTTATAAGATGGACTATGCAAGGATGTTGGATTCTCACAAGAAGAGAAATGCAGATATTACCATTGCGGCCATGCCGGTTCCAATTGAGGAAGCATCCAGATTTGGAATCTGCGTAGCAAACGAACAGGATCGAATCACCGATTTCGAAGAGAAACCGGAGAAGCCGCACAGTAATCTTGCTTCTATGGGAATTTACATCTTTAATTGGGATGTGCTGAAATCTTCATTGATTAAGAAAAAAGATCAGAAGAACTGTGATTTCGGAAAACATATCATCCCATACTGTTTTGAAAACGGCTTGGATATGTTCGTGTATAAGTTTGAAGACTACTGGAAAGATGTTGGAACTTTAAGTTCCTATTGGGAGGCCAATATGGAGCTGATTGATATTGTTCCGGAATTTAATATCTATGATTCCAGCTGGAAAACCTACACAAAGACATCAGGTTTTGAACCGGTATTTTATTGTAAAGAGAGTAAGGTGGAAACCTGTATCGTAGGTGAAGGTTCTGAAATTTGCGGAGAAATTAAAAACTCTGTACTTGGAACCAATGTCATTATAGAAAAAGGTGCGGTGGTAGAGGATTCCATCATTATGAGCAATACCGTTGTTGGTGGAAATACAAAGATTCATAAGGCTATTATCGCAGAAAATTGCGTTGTGGGAAGTAATTGTAATATTGGAGTTGGAGAGGAAGCGGAAAGTAAATTAAATCCGAACATCTACAATTCCGGATTAACCACAATGGGACAGGGAAGTGTGATCCCGGATGGGGTAACCATCGGAAAGAACACAGCGATTTTGGGTAAGACAACCATACAAGATTACATAAAGAAAGAACTGCCAAGTGGTGGCTTTATAGTAAAGGCAGGTGGACATAAATGAGAGCAATAGGACTTATACTGGCGGGCGGAAACAGCATTGGATTGAAGGACCTGGTAAAGAAAAGAGCCGGCGCAGCAATGCCTATCGGTGGAACCTGCCGAGCCATTGATTTCGGATTAAGTAACATGAGTAATTCCGGAATCCGTACGGTTGCGGTTTTGACACAGTACAACACCAGATCCTTAAATGAACATCTCAATTCTGCAAAATGGTGGAATTTTGGTAGAAAGCACGGTGGACTTTATACGTTCACCCCAACGCTGACAAGGGACAATAACTGGTGGTTTAGAGGAACAGCAGATGCCATTTATCAGAACATGTTGTTTCTTAGACGAAGAACCGAACCTTATGTGGTTATTTATCATGGTGATTGCATTTGTAAAATCGATTTAAATAAAATGCTTGAATATCATGAGGAGAAGGGCGCAGATATTACCATTGCGGTGAAACATTTGGATTCTGAAAATGAATTGAAACGTTTTGGCGTGGTGGAAACAGATGAAAACAACAGAGTGATTGAGTTTTCCGAAAAGCCAATGAAAGCCAAAACCGATACGGCTTCCATGGGAATTTACATTATTAACAGAACACTTTTGATGCAATTGGTGGAAGATGCCAACCAGCGAGAACGCTATGATTTGGTAAAAGATATTTTTATCCCGTATAAGGATGTAAAAAATATTTATGCCTACGAGTTTGACGGATATTGGAGAAATATCAATACGGTGGAATCCTATTATGATACCAATATGGATTTCCTTCGTAGAGACGTCAGAAGACTTTTTACCGCAGAACCAACCATTAAGACAAAGATTGAAGATCTTCCGTCAGCCAAGTTCAATGAAGGGTCGGATGTAAAGAATTCTTTGATTGGAAGCGGTTGTATTGTCAACGGAGAAGTTTCCGATTCTGTGGTATTTAAAGAGGTATTTATCGGCAAAGGTGCAGTGATTAAGAATTCCATTATACTGAACGGAACGTACATCGACGAAGGGGCTTACATCGAAAACTGTATTGTGGAAAGTCGGGAAAGAGTTGCCAAGAATGAAGAATTTATTGGCAAAGAAGGTGAACCAATGGTTGTAAGCGGACTGAGAGGCCGTTTAGAATAGCATAATCTAGCAGTAAAAAAGACAGGGTAGCAGAAGGAGGAGCTATTATGCAAATTACAGATGTGAGAGTACGTAAAGTAGACAAAGAAGGCAAGATGAGAGCAGTAGTCTCAATCACAATTGACGATGAATTTGTAGTTCATGATATTAAAGTCATTGATGGGGACAAGGGCTTATTTATTGCAATGCCAAGTCGCAAAGGAAGCAATGACGAGTATCGTGATATTGCTCATCCGATTAATTCAGAAACAAGAGACCGTTTATCCAAAATTATTTTAGGTGCATATCAGGAAGAAATCGGTAAAGAATAAAAAGTAGTTGGCAAAAATCCTTTGATTATGTATAATGTACGAAAAGAAGCAGGAGGGCGTCTTAGGACGGCCTCCCTTTGATGTGTAGAGAAAGGTGTAGTATGTATATTATAGCAGGGTTGGGTAATCCAACAGCAAAATATGAAAAAACAAGACACAATGTGGGATTTGACTGCATTGATTATATTGCAAAGAAGTACAATATAAAAGTTACAGAATCTAAGTGCAAAGCCCTGGTGGGAAGTGGTATGATGGAAGGAGAAAAAGTTCTTCTTGTAAAACCACAGACGTTTATGAACTTAAGTGGTGATGCCATTGGTGCTTTGGTACGATTTTACAAAATCGATCCGGATAGTGAACTGCTTGTGATTTTTGATGACATCAGTCTTGCACCGGGAAACATTCGACTTCGCAGAAAAGGCAGTGCCGGTGGACATAATGGAATTAAAAGTATTATTGCATCCACAGGAACCCAGGGATTTTCAAGAATTAAGATTGGAGTAGGAGAAAAGCCTGCAGGATGGGATCTGGCAAACTATGTTTTGAGCGGATTTAGCAAAGAAGATCGAAACTTTGTGGATCAGGCCATTGAAGATGCTGCGGATGCGGCAGCCACATTTGTAACCATTGGAATGGACGAAGCAATGAACCGTTTTAACGGAAAAAGGTAATACAGGTAATAAATGAGTATTTTAAATGAACCTTTGAAACAATGGAGCGGATACGAAGCCATAGAAAAGCATTTGGTATCCGGAGAAGGAGCAATTCAAATAACAGGATGCATTGATGCGGCGAAAAGCTATGTCATGCAAGGAATAACCACCAATCAGACCATGTTGGTGGTTACTTTTAGTGAGCAAAAGGCAAAAGAGCTTTTGGAGGATATGAAGGTATATAAAAAGAATGTATATTACTATCCTGCAAAGGACGTTCTTTTTTATCAGGCGGATATCCGTGGAAATGTGTTAACCGGACAGCGTCTTAGCACGTTAAAAGCCATGAAAGAGGAAAGTGAATGTGTGGTAATTACCACTTTTGATGCTTTGATGGATCGATTGGTGCTTCCGGAGGAATTGTACGGTTATGTTCAAACGTTTCACCCGGGAGATACCATTCAACTAAATAAAGTGACAAAAGATCTTGTTGCCATGGGATATGAGAAAAACTATCAGGCGGAAAGTGTTGGTCAGTTTGCCCTGCGAGGGGGCATTTTGGACATTTTTCCTCTTTCCGAGGATGCGCCTATAAGAATTGAACTGTGGGATGATGAGATCGATTCCATCCGTAGTTTTGATGTGGAAAGTCAACGTTCCATAGAAACGCTAGAACAAGTGGTTATATATCCGGCCAGAGAGATGATTCTGAGTAATGATAGAGCTGAGAAGGGTCTAAAGAGTATAAAAAAGGACGGAAAAGCCATTAGTGAGAAGTTCCGTAAGGAATTTAAGACGGAAGAAAGTTATCGTGTAAAAAGTATGGTGGAATCCCTGGAAGAAGGGATAAAAAACGGAACACAGCTTATTGGAGCGGAAAGTTACTTAACTTATTTTTATGAAGAAACCGGAACTTTCCTTGACTATTTTGAAAATAAAAACACGATTATATTTATAGACGAGCCGGTGCGAACCATGGAGACTGCCAGAGCAGTTGAGATGGAATTTACGGAAAGCATGAAAAGTCGATTGGAAAAAGGGTATGTGCTGAAGAAACAGGCCGATGCCATTCTGAGAATACCAAAGGTTATGACAATGATGCAAAAATATTGCTCGGTGTTATTGTCTACCCTGGATCAGAAGCCGGAAGGGTTCAAGGTGAAGGATGTTTACTCCCTGGCCCTGAAATCCATTAATGCATATAATAAAAGTTTTCCTTTACTGGTAAAGGATTTAAAGCAATATAAAAAGGACGGATATCGAATTGTTCTTATGTCCGGTTCAAAAAGCAGGGCTCAGCGACTGGCAGGGGACCTTAGAGAACAGGGATTAAGTGCTTTTTATAAGGAAGATTATCATGGCGACATTGAAAAAGGCGAATTAATGGTCACCTATGGAAAGCTGAAAAAGGGATTTGAGTTCCACATGCTTTCTTTTGCTATGATTACGGAAAGCGATATTTTTGGCCAGGAGCATAAGAAGCGAAAGCGCAAAAAGTACGAAGGAGAGCGTATTCGAGACTTTGCAGAGCTGAAAAACGGCGATTATGTGGTTCATGAAAACCATGGACTTGGAATTTACCGCGGCATCGAGAAGGTAGAGGTAGAAAAAGTAACCAAAGACTACATTAAAATCGAATATGCCAAGGGCGGTGTGCTTTATATCCAGGCTAACAACATGGAATTGTTGCAAAAATACGCCGGTGCAGATGCAAAACGCCCGAAATTGAATAAACTTGGAACCAATGATTGGGTAAAAACCAAGACCCGGGTCAAAGGTGCCGTTGCAGACATTGCAAAAGACCTGGTGGAACTATATGCCACAAGGCAAAGTATCGACGGTTATCAGTTCTCAAAAGACACCGTTTGGCAACGGGAATTCGAAGAAATGTTTGTCTACGAGGAAACAGACGACCAATTACTAGCTATCGAAGCGGCAAAAAAGGACATGGAGAGCAAGAAGACCATGGACCGCCTTGTATGTGGTGACGTAGGGTTTGGTAAAACGGAAATTGCCATCCGAGCTGCCTTCAAAGCAGTGCAAGACAGTAAACAGGTAGCATATCTTGTGCCTACCACCATACTGGCACAACAACATTACAATACTTTTGTCCAAAGAATGAAGGACTTCCCGGTACGGGTTGGACTATTGTGCCGCTTTACGACACCAGCAGAGCAAAAAAACATAATAGCAGGATTAAAAAAAGGTGAAGTGGATATTGTAATCGGTACCCACAGGCTTCTTTCAAAGGACGTGAACTTTAAAGATTTAGGACTTTTGGTGATTGATGAGGAGCAGCGTTTTGGCGTTGCCCATAAAGAGAAGATTAAACAGATGAAGAAAAATGTGGATGTGCTTACCCTTACAGCCACTCCGATTCCACGAACGCTTCATATGAGTCTGGTGGGAATTCGGGATATGAGTGTTTTGGAAGAACCTCCGATTGATCGAAATCCGATTCAGACCTATGTTCTTGAATATAACGAAGAAATGGTAAAAGAAGCCATTTTAAGAGAAATGGCCAGAGGGGGCCAGGTGTACTATGTATTTAACCGTGTAAAACAAATCCGGGATATCACCGACGGTATTGCAAAACTTGTGCCGGATGCCAATGTGGCCTATGCCCACGGGCAGATGAAGGAGCGTGAGCTGGAAAACATTATGTACCAGTTTGTCAACGGTGAAATCGACGTACTGGTTTCCACCACCATCATTGAAACGGGTCTGGATATTTCCAATGTTAATACCATTATTATTCATGATGCGGATAATATGGGACTGTCCCAGTTGTATCAGTTGCGAGGTCGTGTGGGAAGGTCCAATCGAACAGCCTATGCCTTTTTAATGTATCGAAGAGACAAATTGTTGCGTGAAGAAGCGGAAAAAAGATTACAAGCCATCCGGGAATACACGGAACTTGGAAGTGGAATTAAGATTGCCATGAAGGATCTGGAGATTCGCGGGGCAGGAAATGTGCTGGGCGCAGATCAGCATGGTCATATGGAAGCGGTGGGATATGATCTCTACTGTAAAATGTTAAACGAAGCCATTAAGGGACTGAAAGGACTGGAAGTTCAAAGCAGCTTTGAGACATCCCTTGATTTAAGCGTAAATGCTTTTATCCCATCAGGATACATTGCCAACGAATTCCAAAAACTTGATATGTATAAGCGGATTGCCAATATTGAAACTGAGGAAGATAAGGAAGAAATGCTGGAAGAGTTTATCGACCGTTTTTCCGATCCGCCAAAACCGGTTTTAACCCTATTGGATGTGGCCATGTTAAAAGCCAGAGCCCATAGCTGTGATATTACGGAAATCAGCCAAAAGGCGGATATGCTTACCATTAAGCTTTATGAAAAGGCAAAAGTGAATCCGGCAAATATACCGCAGTTCCTGGATGCTTTTGAGGGGGCAATGATGTTTATAACAAAGGAAAATCCTCCGTTTTTCGTGTATAAACGTACCCACAACAGTAAGACCAAAGCTATGGACGTGATGGAGAGTGTGGATGTGATTTTGCAAAAGTTTAATGAAATCCTTCTTGACAAGAGTATAAAAACACAATAGACTTATAAATTGACGCACTGCGAAAAGCAGCGAAGTTGAAAAAAATGCACGGTGTGGTATAATATGTTAAGTATTTGTGTATAAAACAGAGGTGGAAAATGGATCAATTTGTTATTAAAGGCGGAAATCCATTGGTGGGAGAAGTTGAAATTTCCGGAGCGAAAAACGCTGCCCTGGGAATTCTTCCGGCTGCAATTATGGCCAATGAATCCGTAATAATTGATAATTTACCGGATGTTCAGGATATCAACGTGATGCTTCAGGCCATTGAAGGGATTGGAGCCAAGGTTGACAGAATGGGACCTCATAAGGTGAAGATTAACGGAGCAACCATTAATTGCTTCGATGTAGAATATGAATATATAAAGAAGATACGCGGTTCCTATTATCTTTTAGGAGCGTTGCTTGGTAAATACAATTACGCAAAGGTGGCTCTTCCGGGTGGATGTGATATTGGAGCAAGACCAATTGACCTTCACATCAAGGGCTTCAGACAGCTTGGGGCACAAGTGGACATTACCGGCGGTGATGTATGTGCCAAGGCAGAGGAACTGATTGGAAGTACCATTTATCTGGATAAGGCTTCTGTGGGAGCAACCATTAATATTATGATGGCGGCTACCATGGCCAAGGGAAAGACAGTAATCGAGAACTCTGCAAAGGAACCTCACGTTGTAGATGTTGCCAACTTTTTAAACAGTATGGGAGCAAGCATTCGAGGAGCCGGAACAGATATTATTCGTGTGGAGGGTGTAGAGAAACTTCACGGAACGGAATACTCTGTAATTCCGGATCAGATTGAGGCAGGAACTTTTATGTGTGCTGCAGCAGCCACTAAGGGTGATGTCACAATTAAGAACGTAATACCGAAGCATTTAGAGTCCATCAGCGCGAAACTTTGCGAAATGGGTTGTGAAATAGAAGAGTTTGATGATGCACTTCGTGTGGTTTCCTCAAAACCGTTAAAGTCCACACAGGTGGCAACACTGTATTATCCGGGATTCCCAACAGATATGCAGCCTCAGATTTCAGCTGTTTTGGCTTTGGCTAACGGAACCAGCGTGGTAACGGAAAGCATTTTTGAAAATCGTTTCCGTTATGCGGACGAGTTGAATCGTATGGGAGCCAACATTAAAGTAGAAAGCAATGTGGCAATTATTACCGGAGTGTCTAAGTACACCGGGGCAAGAGTGAATGCTCCTGATTTAAGAGCAGGTGCGGCACTGGTTATTGCAGGTCTTGCTGCAGATGGTTTTACAACAGTGGACGATATTAAATACATTCAGCGAGGATATGAAAACTTCGAGCAGAAGTTAATGGGACTTGGAGCATTGATTGAAAAGGTCTCCGATGACAAAGAGATTCAGAAATTTAAATTAAAAGTATCATAAAGACAATAAGTAAAGGGCTGTTTTTTAACAGCCCTTCAGACTGTAGACAAAGTCCACGGCATAACGCCGTGGATTTTTCTTTGCAAAAGCACCAAAAATCCAGTATTTATCTGGGATTGAGCTACTTTTTCTGGTAAAATAGAAGTATCAAAGTTGGGGATGGTGATTGCCT
>JAILCP010000086.1 GCA_024680055.1 Lachnospiraceae bacterium
CCGGATAAGGAGTACCTTAAGGCTTTGGATACCAAATTAGATGAGGAACTTGCAGAGTATCATAAAGATCAGAACGTGGAAGAACTGGAAAGCATCAGAAAAACGAAGGCGGAGAAACGGGGAGGATTTGAAAAGAAAATCCTTTTAAAAACCGTGACGGATAATGCCATAGAAACGTGTGATTCCGGGGCTAAGAAAATATTCACCAGGAACCGATCCGGCAATCTTCACCTAAGCTTACATGACAGCAGAATTCAAAAGACGGAAGTTCATGAGAACACCTTGCAACTCACAATGGATCGCATTTTTCAGTATACCGATGAAGAAACTATTTACAGTGGTGTCATTGAATTTACCAAGGTATATGTGGAGGAGTGCAGTATTTTGGTGTTTGACTATCCTTACGGATATGAGGGGGAGACCTCCTTTTCAGGACAGAGTTATTCTTTGACTGAATATAATGACCGATATCCAAATGCTGAATTTGAAATTGTTACCGAAGGATATAATGGATATGCTACCTGTTTTCAGGGATGGATCTGGGACGGTGAGTCAGAACCTTTATTTGGAATTATGAACATCTGGAATATGGGAGATATGGTGTATTTACTGGAGGATTAAAATAGTCATACTGGGAGGCCTGGCTCTTGTGGTTGAGAAAATTAAGGAACCTTACCTGCATGAGCTGGATGAATTAACGGTGAACATTAATCTTATGGCAAAAGAGTTATCGGGCATGGATCATATGCGAAAAGACTTTGTCAGCAACGTATCCCACGAGATGAAGACCCCGGTGTCCTCTATGATGGCCATGAAGTATTCTAAGGATGGAGGGCTGATTCAAATTTTTGACACCTTTTACCAATGCAAGGTCATGTGCAGGTCATATTTAACTGTTATAGTTACACCATCAAAGAAAAGGAGTGTTCTTTAATGGAAAGAGAATTTGATATTCAGGAATATATGACAAAGGGCGTGGAAAGGGTCGTTGCAGATGCCATAAAAGCCACCTTAAAAAATCCAAAGGAAAGTGCCTTTATGGTAAAATTTGCTGCTGCAAGTAAGAACGCTACCAAAAAAAGAAAAGAATTCAAACAAAATGGTGAACATATTCCACCTTTTTTAATCGCAAGTATTACAAGTAAATGCAATCTTCACTGTGAAGGGTGTTATTCAAGATGCAATCACGCAACGGTAGATACAGAGCCGGTGATGCAGTTAAATGCAGAAGAATGGAACAAAATCTTTTGCGAGGCAAGTGATATTGGTGTTAGTTTTATCCTTCTTGCAGGTGGAGAACCGATGATCCGAAAAGATGTTATTGAAGCAGCTGCATCTCATCAGGATATACTGTTTCCGATTTTTACCAATGGAACATTTATCAATGAAAACTATTACAATCTCCTTGATAAATCCAGAAACCTGATTCCTATTATGAGTATCGAAGGTGGCAAAGAAGTTACCGATGCAAGAAGAGGAGCGGGAATCTATGACAGACTGATTCAGAACATGGATGAGTTTAAAAAGAGAGGTTTGATTTTTGGCGCTTCTGTTACAGTGACCACAGAAAACGTAAAAGAGGTGTCCTCTGAGGACTTTATTCAGAGCTTATCGGACAGAGGTTGTAAAGCAGTGATTTACGTGGAATTTGTTCCGGTTACAGAAGAAGGAAAGCACCTTGCACCGGGTGATGCGGAACGAGAGTATCTCACCGATGAAATCAACCGACTTCGTGAAGAGCATCCGGAAATGGTATTTGTATCCTTCCCGGGAGATGAAAAGAGTTCCGGTGGCTGTATTGCTGCAGGCCGCGGCTTTTTCCACATCAATTCTCACGGTGGGGCAGAGCCTTGTCCGTTTTCACCATACTCTGATATTAACATCAAGGATCACTCCTTAAGAGAAGCGGTGAATTCCGATCTTTTTGTGGCCCTTCGTTCCGGAGACGTTCTGGTGGATGACCACGAAGGTGGCTGTGTACTGTATGAAAAACGGGCTGAAGTAGAAGCTATAATGGCGAGAAAATAGGAAGAATAGAATGATAAGAAAGCGTCGGATGGTTACATCCGGCGTTTTTTGTTGCAAATTTGTGGCATTTTCATGGCAGGTTTTGGAAAGAAACATCCTTAGATTCTTGGTATGCTGTAAAGTGATTTAAAAAGATGTTTGAAGGAGGAAAAGAAAATGTATAATAAAGCCATGGAAACATCGTTTCGTAGGATGATGGCCGGGATTCTTTTGGCGGCAATGGTGGTAACGTCTCCGGTGATAACAAGAGCAGAGGGGCAAAAAACCTATGATGTGGAGAAGGGCCAGCTCGGAGTGGTTAATTTCCATCCCAAATGGGGAGATAAGAAAGCCAATGTGGACAAAATGAAGCGTTTGATTGATCGGGCACATAATAAGGGGACAAAGCTTTTGGTATTTCCGGAACTATGTGTCACAGGTTATGCTTCTTCGGATAGCAAAAACAGTAAAGCATACAAAATGGTTGTAAAAGCTGCGGAAACCAAAAAGGGAAAAACTGCCAGAGAGATAGCAAAGATTTCCGATAAATACGATATGTGGATTGTATACGGGGCATCGGAAAAGATTGAAGGAAATAAAAAACAAGCGTATAATTCCGCCTTTGTTTGTGATCCGGAGGGTAAAGTTTCTTCCTATCGCAAAATTTCTCCGGTGGAAGGTGCCTGGTGTAAGCCGGGTAAGAAACCTTTGATTATTGACACAAAGGAATTTGGCAAATTTGGCTTATCCATCTGTCATGATACTTACTGTGTTCCTGAAATTGCACGTTATTATGCGGCAAAAGGATGCAGTATGCTTTTAAATCCTACAGCGGAAAGCGGTTCGGATAGAGAGTTTCAATACTACTACGAGAATTCCTTGAAAAATGCAGCTGCAAGAGATGATGTAACTGTGTTAAGTTCCAATCTTGTAGGTGTGGATGGTCCATACAAGGATTATGAATTTCCGGGTGGAAGTTTGATTCTTCAATCTTCTGAGGAAGGCACCACCTTTTATGCCGGTGCAAAAAACAATGGGGTTGTTACCCATGGCAGAAGAATTAAACTTCATAAAGAAGGAATCTGTGTAAATGAAGTTCCTTTTACCATGCGGGAGAGCAGTGTAAACCGTGGTACGGAGTTTCATGGGAAAGTATATCAGAAATGGTATCATGAATTGGCCGTAAAAGGTAATAATGACCATTTCAATGCATCCGGGAAAAAGATGAAGCTGGCCACCGTTTCTCTTTCGGGAGAGGATATGTCTGATAAAGAAGCCCAAAATAAACTAACAGAATACGTGAAAAAAGCTGTTAATAAAAAAATGGACATGGTTGTTTTTCCGGAAATGCTGTTGGATGAGGGAACTTCCCTAGACGACGACTTTTTTAAAGAATTGCAAAAGATTGCCAGGAAGCATCAAATCTACATTGTGTTTGGTATACTGGAAAAGGGGCAGAATGGAACCTACAATACGGCAGTTGTAATTAAGGATAACGGGAAACTATTACATTATAGAAAAATGCATAGAAATACGTCCGAACTCGCAATGGTTCAATGTGGTCAGAAGCCTTTGATCGTAAAAACCAAGTGGGGACGCTGCGGTATCAGCATTGGTGATGAATCAGAAAAAGCCAAAGAGCTGATGCGTTATTATGGGGCAAAAGGTTGTTATTATATTGTAAACATTGCCAAAGAAAATAAACAGACCTTGGCAAAAATCTTACATAGCAGCGAGGTGCCTAATTGCGACGGATTAACCCTAATATCATGCAGTTCCAAGAAAGAGAATAGTATGGTACTTGGCAGTTCCGGTTTTTATAATAAGAAAACAGATTCTTATCTGAAGTTCTTTGGAACTGGTCCGGAGAGAAAACAGTCTCCTGTTTTCCAGACGGCAAAAGTTTCCTTTTCCGGTTCCGGGTTCAGTGTGATAAACTATTATCCGGAAGTATTCTCTAAAATGTATGGAGAAATATAGAAAGGTCTATTTATGGTAAAGATATATTACGCAGATGATGAAAAAGAAATACGGGACGTGGTCGGCAGTTTTTTGCGAAACGAAGGATATGAGGTAAAAATCTTTGAAACCGGAGATTTATTATACGAAGAATTTATAAGGACAAGTTGCGACTTGGTTCTTTTGGATATTATGATGCCGGGAAGTGACGGCATTGAAATATTACAAAAGATTCGTAGACAATCCAAAGTGCCGGTGATTCTTTTAACGGCAAAAGACACGGATGTGGATTATTATAACGGTATGTCCCTTGGAGGGGACGATTATTTAATCAAACCTTTTCGTCCACTGATTTTATCGGCGAAAATCAAAGCGGTGCTTCGCAGAGTCCGGTTTGAAAAAGAGCAGTATGATAAAAATCAAGTTCATGACATTGTCTGCGGAAATCTTTGCTTTTTAAAAAAGCAATATCAGGTGTTGGTGGATGACAAAGAAGTAAGCTTAACCCCAACGGAAATGCGTTTTTTGGAATATATGATGGAGCATTTTGAAGAAGCGGTGAAGCGAGAGGTGATTTTGGATGAATTATGGAATATTGATAATGAAGTAGAGTCCAGAGTGGCAGATGAAACGGCCAGAAGACTTCGCAAGAAACTGGTAAACTCCGGATCTAATGTATATATACAGACGGTGTGGGGCTATGGATTTCGTTTAACCAACCGTGAGAATTGTAAATAATGAAGAAGATCAATATGAACAAAAAAACCATATATGGACTACTGCTTGGTAGTATTTTTGCAATGTGGGCCCTATTGATTTGCTTTTATTATGAGGAAAATAAGCAAATCAGAAATCGGGCCACTACGGCAATTATGAAAACTTATCAGAATCGTTACTATGAGGCAAAAAGACTGCCTGGGACCTGGTTGATTTATTTAGAGCCATCCGGTGACGATTTTTTAATGGATTTTGAAGAGGATTTGGTGAATCATTATAATAAAAACAAAGCGGCTATTCCTTATCAAAAGGTTCAGTTATATAAGAAAAACGGTAGATATCTTTATTATATGGTTGTGAAAAATAAAGAAGAACGTTTGATTATTTATGCAGATGTAAGCGTTTCAAAAAATGTGATCCACAATTCTATGTCGGTTATGGTGGTGGCTTTATTGGTTTCTTTTGGAGTGTTGTGGGGCATCTTTAACATGGGCATTAAAAAATTAAACCAAAAAGATAAGGCACTGAAGAACTTTTTTGCCAACGCTTCCCATGAGATGAAAACTCCTCTTACAGCCATATCCGGAAATGTGGATGGCATCCGGCAGGGATATGTATCTAAGGAGCAGGCACTGACGGTAATTGAAAAAGAAGTGGACCGAATGAGTACGTTAATTAAAAGCATTTTGGAATTGTCCCAGCTAGACAGCGGTGTTCAGGTGATGCGAAAAGAAGACAACGATGTGCGTGAGATTCTTTATGATGCCATTTCTTCTATAGAACCTCAGGCACAAAATAACAATCTGAATATAGAGGTACATTTGCCAAATGTAATTTTTCGAAGCTGCGATGAGGGAATGCTTTATTCCGCATTTTCAAATATACTTTCCAATGACGTGCGATTTGCTAAATCTACCATTTGGGTTTATACAGAAAGAATGGACAATGATAAGGTTAAGATTATATTTGAAAATGATGGGGAAGTGATATCGGAGCAGGATAAGAGGCATGTGTTTGACCGATTTTATAAGGGAGAGCGAGGTCAGTACGGTATAGGAATGGCTTTGGCCCAGGAGTATATAAAACTTCATCAGACTGAAATCAAGGTGTTGACCAGAAATCAAAGGACTGTTTTTGAGATAGAATTATAAGTTAGAACCCGGATGTATTCCGGGTTCTAACTTTTTAATTAAATGATCCTTTCAAATTATTTGATTAATATTACTAAATCCATTATAAATAATAATATATTTATGTTCAAAACAACGAAAAGGGTAAAACGCTATTGACCTATAGTAGGGTGCATGTTATAAATTAAGCAATTTGTGCCTAAAAAACTACACAAAAAGAGGGAGATTAAACGAATGAATTTAAGAAGGAAAAGTATTAGCATTTACTCTATTTACACTAAGATTCTACTTATTGTACTTTTTGGTGTAATCGCATTTTCAGTTTTGAATACCGCCTTTATTATTCCAAAGGCAAAAACCACAGTAAAAACAGTAAACGAACATAATTTACAGGACCTTGCCACCATGGGAGCTGAGGTATTAGGTCAGGTAGTAGAAAAAAACAGTGAAGATGAAATCACTTATGATTTGTTAAAACCTATTTATGATGGAAAAGGCTTACAGGGCATAGAGTCCAGCTATCTTTATGTATGTAACGAAAAGGGAGAATTCCTTTACCATAAAAAAGAAGATAAAATCGGTACCGTTGTAACCAATGAAAAAATCAATAAGTTACTTTCTCAGATTCCATCCGGAAGCTATGCAGCTAATGGAATCTATCATTATGATGATGAGAACGGGGTAAAAAAATACTGCGCCTACCAGGTGCTTGACTCCAAGGGTTGGGTAGTAGTATCTGTTGCTGACGAAACAGAATTGCTTGGTGAAATCAATTCCATTCGTACCGTTGGTGTGATTGTTTCTGCCATTGTGGGAGCTGTCTTTTTGCTGGTTGGATTTTTATCTGCCAGAGGAATTGCAGGTTCCATAGGGGTGATTACTGCAGTGATTGAAAGCGTCAGCCAGCTTGATTTTACCAATAATGAGGCATTGGAAGTGATTGAACATAAAAAAGATGAAACCGGTATCATGGCAAGAGCCGTGGCACAGATGGAAGAAAGTCTGAGAGACATTGTGGATCGTATTTCCAAAACTTCCATGGATTTAGATAAACATGCAGCTACCTTAAAAGATATTACCATGGAAATCGACTCTGCCAATGCAGACAACTCTGCATCTTCAGAAGAGCTTGCTGCAAGTATGCAGGAAACCAGTGCTACTACAGATTTGATCAGTGAGCGTACCAGTCATATCAAGGCCAATGCAGATGACATTGCAAAAGAAGCCAGAATCGGTGCAGCCAATGCAAAGGAAACAAAGGATAGAGCGGTTGGTATTTACGAAGAAACCGTTACTTCTAAAGAACAGACAGAAGAAATCTGTCGTGAAATCAACTTGCAGGGTCAGGACGCGTTGGAAAAATCCAAGGCAGTGGAAAAAGTCAGCAAGCTGGCTGAGGCCATTCAGGGTATTTCCAGTCAGACCAATTTGCTTGCTTTAAATGCAGCCATTGAAGCAGCAAGAGCAGGTGATGCAGGAAGAGGATTCTCTGTGGTTGCAGATGAAATCGGAGAGTTGGCAAAACAGTCCGGTGATACGGTTTCTCAGATTATGGACATTGTGGTGGAAGTTCAGACCGCCGTTGATTCCATGAGTGAGTGTATGACAAGAACCTTGGATTACATTGGAAATGACATTACAGAGGACTATGAAAACTTTTTAAAGACAGCACAGGAATACCGTGAAGATGCTGAGAAGTTCTATGATTCCATGGCGGAGATTTCCGGTATGATTGAGCGATTGGATGAAGCTACAGCTGAAATTTCAACTTCAGTAGAGGCCATTTCCAGCAACGTAGGTGATGCGGCTATGGCAGTCACCAATGTGGCAGAAAAGGCAACGGATGTGGCCAGTCTTTCTGCAGGTGTTGTAAACGTTGTGGGAGAGACCAGAGAAAATTCAGATGAGTTGCGTGAACTGAAGGATTCCTTTAAAATATAAGTAACTAAGTAAATGGTTTGAGAGAGGCAATTTATGAAGTTTCAACGATTGGAAGATTGCGAAGGTTATACCCTGGCAAAAAGTATTATTGATGACAACAACACCCTGGTGTTAAAGCAGGGAACGGTAATAACAAGTCATATTATTTTACGTCTGAAGAATTATGGATTGGTGAATCTATTGGTGGAAGATCCGGTATCGGATGGCATTGATGTGCGTTCTCCGATTTCGGATGCCACCTTAATCGAAGCTTGCCGTGCCGTGGATTACCAAAATAAACCTGCAGGCAAGGACATTGACGTGGACAAGGTATTTGATGTTGCCGGCAAACTGGTGAATGAAATCTGTGAAAATGCAGCCATTATCGGCAATGGCTTTCAGACCATTAAGATGTATGATGAAAATACATCTCTCCATTCGGTGAATGTTGCGGTTATGGCCACCATGTTTGGAATGAGTCTTGGCTATGATCCAAGAAAGTTAAA
>JAILCP010000060.1 GCA_024680055.1 Lachnospiraceae bacterium
TTTTTGAAAAACACAATTTGGAACTTAAATTTGCAAGCATTTTTGAATTAAATGCATACGAAAGGAACTAATTATGGGAAAAAAGGATAAGGGAGACGAGAAGACCAATGTAATGCGTCTTTTGGAGCAAAAGAAAATTCCGTACCAACATTACAACTATGTGGACAGCGGTGCGGTGAACGGAGAAGAGGTGGCCAAGGCCCTGAACATGGATCCGAATCAGGTGTTTAAAACCCTGGTAACGGTGGGAAAAACAAAGGCCTACTACGTATTTGTTCTGCCGGTAAATAAGGAATTGAATTTAAAAAAAGCGGCAGCTGCAGTGGGTGAGAAAAGCATAGAAATGTTGAAATTAAAGGATTTACTTCCACTGACCGGTTATGTGCACGGAGGTTGCTCCCCAATCGGTATGAAAAAAGCATTTCCAACGGTGCTTCATGAAAGCTGTAAGAATTTTGAAACCATTATGTTCAGCGGTGGAAAAATCGGATACCAGGTGGAGGTGGAACCAAAGCAACTGGAAAAATTTGTGCGCCTGACCATGGCGGATATTGTGGACGATGAAAGAAGAGACATTGGAGAATTATGAAAAATAAAGCCATTTTACAGGTGAATCTAGCTGTATTATTATTTGGTTGTGCCGGACTTTTTGCAAAATGGATTGGAATTTCCTCGATGGGAATTACTTTTTTTCGCGTGGTGTTTTCGTCCATTACCTTAATGTCCTTTTGTTTTCTTGCCAAAAGAGATGTCAGGTTAAAAGAAAAAATGGATTTGCTATGGTTTTTTATATGCGGAGCCATATTGGCCCTTCATTGGATTACGTTCCTTGGAGCCATGCAGATTTCCACGGTGGCCATAGGATCCATATCTTTTTCCACCTACCCTTTGATGCTGGCTTTTTTGGAACCTATGGTATTTCATGAAAAGCCGGAAAAGGAAGACTTTTTGGCAGCGGTTCTGGTGGTACTTGGAGTGTTGATTACCATACCGAAGTTTTCTGTGGAAAACAACATGTTTCAAGGGGTATTGGTGGGATTGTTATCTGCCATTACCTATGCAGTATTGTCCATGGCCAACCGACGTTTTACCAAACGATATGAAGGAGAGGTGATCTCTCTTTATGAGCAGGGCATTGCGGCCCTTGTGATGATTCCGGTGATACTAAAGTTTCCGGTGCATCCTACAGCTCATGATATGGTGCTCTTAGTGATTCTGGGCGTGTTTTCAACGGCCATAGCCCATACCTTGTTTATTTCTTCCCTGTCCAAAATATCGGCTCAGACCGCAGGTATTGTGGCCAGTTCCGAGTCGGTGTATGGAATTGTACTGGCCTTTTTGGTACTTCATGAAGTACCGTCGGTAAGGGAAATTGTAGGCGCTGTTTTAATTATTGGAGTGGTGATTGTAACACAAATCAGAAAGGCAAAAGAACATGACTGAAATTAAAAATATTGTATTTGACGTGGGCGGCGTTTTGCTGGATTATCGTTGGAAACAGATGTTGATGGACTATGGATTGACAGAAGAAGAGGCCATTCGTGTTGGAACAGAATTGTTTGACGATAAGGACCATCTTTGGAGTGAATTTGATCTGGCCAATTATACAGAAAAAGAGATTACGGATAAGTATTGTAAAAAGCATCCAAAAGATGAAGATGTGATTCGCTTTTTCTTTGAGCACAGCGAATATATGCCGGTGCCAAGACCTCATATCTGGAAGCAACTGCATCAAATCAAGGAAATGGGATATTCGGTTTACCTTTTATCAAATTATTCTAAGGAGTTGTTTCACAAGCATACCCAGTATACGGATTTTATCAATGAAGTGGACGGTATGATGGTATCTTATATGATTCATCAGGTAAAACCCTATCCGCCTATTTATGAAGCTCTTTGTGAAAAGTATCAGTTGAAAATGGAGCAGTGCCTTTTCTTTGACGATCGAAAGGAAAATGTAAAGGCAGCCATAAATCTTGGAATGAAGGCAAGGGTAGTAGAGTCAAAAGAAGGACTCTATGAAGATTTACAATCTATTTTAGATGGAAAAATCAATCGATTATTATAAAAGAGAAGACCTATAAAGGTCTATACACAGTATAAATCCACCGTATTGAGTTCACAACACGGTGGATTTATTTGTTGTACAAGTACATTGGACTGTACCTCCTATTGATTAGTAATTTATAAGATAAATATATATATATATTTCATTGGTTACCATCTATCTTATCAAATAACCTGGTCACTATTAAACTAAATATCCCTTTGGACTATACCTCCTATTCATTAGACTGCTGGTTCAAACTGTATGGCCGATTGGACTGTACCTCCTTTACTTAAATTATGATTCGTTTCTTCTTATCCCATTGGACTGTACCTCGTTTCTTTAAAATTATGATTTCGTTAACCATTTGTTATTTTGTAGTCTTATATTATCATGCAAAAACGAATATGTCAACACTAATTTTGTAAAAAACAATAAAAAACAATGTAATTTACAGATAATATATAAATAATACATAAAATGCATGCAAAATAAACAACTTGCGAAGGAGGAAAATGGCAGATATAATGGGATGAGAAAAGATGAGGAGGAAAAAATATGAAATGGTTTGTAGCCTCAGATATACATGGATCTTCCTATTACTGTAAGCGCTTACTGGAAGCCTTTGAAAGGGAAAAGGCGGACAGGATACTTCTTCTTGGAGATCTTTTGTATCACGGACCGAGAAACGAGCTTCCAAAGGAGTATGATCCAAAGTCTGTATATGATATGTTGAATGCATATAAAGAAAGCATTGTGGCGGTGCGCGGAAATTGTGATTGTGAAGTGGATCAGATGGTGTTGGAATTTCCAATTCTGGCAGATTATGCAGTAATCAGTGTGGGAGAGAAAACCATCTACGCAACCCATGGTCATGTCTACAACAATGAAAACCCGCTGCCTTTTTTGAAAGGTGCTTACCTGCTTGCAGGACATACCCATGTGCCAAGAAATGTGAAGGTGGGAGACTACACGTATTTAAATCCGGGATCCGTATCCATTCCCAAGGAGAATTCCCATCATGGATATATAATAATTACAGAATCGGAAATTACATTCAAGGATTTGGATGGAACGGTGATGAATATAAACTAATAAGAAACTGGTTGGACGAAATGTCTAATCAGTTTTTTTTATACCCGATAATTAAAATTATTGATTAAATCTATAACTTAAATTGATAAAACTGTGAACATATTAAATAATTGAATGATAAAATTAAGAAAACCAATTGACCGTGGTTTAATTACAAGTTAAAATAAATGAGCTGTTATTCAAGTAAAGAATACAGATATTAAGAAATGTAATGAAGATGAAAAGGAAGCGTTATGGAGGAAGTACAGTTTTTTAAAGTGGAATACTTTTTGGAAGTATTGCCCAAGATTATAAGCAAGGTGAATGTTACGCTGGAATTAACCATTGCAGCAACGTTATTTTCATTGATTCTGGGTATTTTCATTGCGGTGGTGGCATATTATAAAATACCGGTTATTTATCAGATTACCCGGGCATACATATCGGTTATGCGCGGAACTCCAATTGTTTCACAGTTGTATTTTTTCTATTACGGTATCGCTTTGTACAGTGCGGTGGTAAGGAATATGACACCCCTGGTGGCGGTTTGTGTGGTAATGAGTTTGAACGAGGGTGCTTTTATGTCAGAGAGCATACGAGCGGCATTGATGTCTGTGGATGAAGGACAGAAAGAGGCGGCCTATTCCCTTGGAATGACCAATTTCCAGTTGGTGCGAAGAATTATTATTCCACAGGCCATTCGAATTGCGTTGCCACCGTTGTTTAACGATATTATCAATCTGACCAAGATGACATCCTTAGCATTTATGCTTGGAGTTCCTGATATTATGGGAGCTGCCAAGATTGAGGGAGCAAGAACCTTCCGCTATTTTGAAATCTATGCGGCGGTAATGTTTTCCTACTGGCTGATCATTTTTGTTCTGGGACTGATTCATAAGTATCTGGAGAAAAAATGTGCAGAGGCCTATTAAACTGTTGAAAATCGGATGTAAACCCGTTTTCATAATAAAATGAAACTTGAAAGATGTTTTAGGAGGAAATTTTAAATGAAAAAGAAGTTATTGTCAGCCCTTTTGGCCTGCTCTTTGGTAGGAGCATTGATGGTAGGATGCGGAAGTACATCCTCTGATTCCGAAAAGAAGGAAGAAGCAAAGACAGAAGAAGAGAGCAAAGAAGAATCCGACGAAGTAAAGATTACAGAAGGACGTAAAATTGTAATTGCAACCGCAGGAACAGCAGAACCATATTCCTTAATTTCCGACGACGGAAAATGGACAGGAATTGACGCTGAAATCTGGGATGAAATCTGCAAGAGAACCGGATGGACCTACGAGTTAAAACAGGCTGCATTTGATGCCATCTGGGGCGAACTTGATACCCAGAGAGCTGACGTTTGTGCAAACTGCTGGGCAGTAAAAGAAGAAAGAACAGATAAATACAACGCAACCATTCCATATTACGGAGATGCTCAGTGTATTATCGTTGCAGATGATAACAAGGACTTATATACCTTAGAAGATTTAAAGGGTAAAACCGTTGGTATCACCAATGGACAGGCTGCACAGACCATTATGGAAGAAAATGCAAAGAAATATGATTTTGAATTGAAATTATATGAAGACACTGCAGTTGGTATGAAGGATTTATCCTTGGGACGTATTGATGCCTATGCAAATACCACATCCAACGTATTAAACTATGAGCATTACAACGAAGGCGAGAAATTCCGTTTCTTCGAGGAAGATTTAATGGCAAATAACGTAGCATACTTCCTTCCAAAAACAGAGGACGGTGAGCAGTTGACAAAAGAAATCAACGTTGTACTTCAGGAAATGTTAGACGACGGAACCATTGGTAAGATTACAGAAAAATGGATGTTTAAAGACATGACTGAATTAATTCAGAAATAATAAAGTTCGAGGTTTAAAAACATGGAAGAAAACGTAATGGTAAAAGTGGAACATCTTTATAAGAATTTTGGTAACGAGACACAGGTGTTAAAAGATGTGAATCTTACGGTAAATAAGAACGAGGTAATTGCAATTTTAGGGCCTTCGGGAACAGGAAAATCCACATTGCTTCGTTGCCTGAATTATCTTACCGTACCGACAAAGGGCATCATTAACATCGGTGGAAAAAAAGTGGATGCAGCTAAGCACAGTAAAAAAGATGTTGTGGATTTGAGGAAACATTCTTCCATGGTTTTTCAGGGTTATAATCTTTTTAAGAATAAAACCGCGCTGGAAAATGTAATGGAGGCGCTGATTACGGTTCAGAATAAACCCAAAGAGGAAGCAAGAAAGATTGCTATGAATTACGTGGCGAAGGTTGGGATGGAGGATCGAAAGGACTACTATCCATCCAAGCTCTCCGGTGGTCAGCAACAACGAATTGCTATCGCAAGGGCCATGGCGGTGAATCCCAATGTAATTCTTTTTGACGAACCTACATCAGCCTTGGATCCGGAGCTGGTTGGGGAAGTGTTAAGTACCATCAAGGATTTGGCAAAAGAAGGTACCACCATGATTTTGGTAACCCACGAAATTGGTTTTGCAAGAGAAGTGGCAACAAGGGTTCTTTTTATGGACGACGGAAAAATTGTGGCGGACGGAACACCGGAAGAAATCATTGATAACCCGGAAGATGAACGATTACAACAATTTTTAAACGTGATTACGAAATAGAGAAAGGGGATGTCACTTTAGATGAGGAGAAAACCATCTGGAGTGACATCCCTTATTTTAGAAAAGGGAGGATGAAATGGAAGATTTCACCGCATATATGAAGGAAATAGAACCAAAGCTTATTGAGATACGAAGAAAACTTCACAGTTATCCGGAGCTTGGCAAAGAGGAAGAGAAAACCTGTGAAATCATTGTAGAAGCTCTGAAGGACGTGGAGGGGCTTACCATAACCAAAGGACTGGCACATGGCCATGGAGTGATGGCACAGCTTGAGGGAACAGGACAGGGAGAGGGAGAGAAAAAATGCGTTTTGCTGCGTGCAGACATTGATGCCCTTCCCATTGAGGAAATCAACGATCTTCCTTACCGTTCAAAACATCCGGGGCGTATGCATGCCTGCGGTCATGATGCTCATGCCACCTGGATCATAGGAGCGGCCATGCTTTTATCAAGGCTGAGGGATCGCTTTTATGGCACGGTAAAATTTGTGTTCCAGCCCGGAGAAGAAGTGGGATTTGGAGCCAAGGAAATGATTTTGGAGGACCGTGTTTTGGAAAATCCAACGGTGGATATGGCTTTTGCCGCCCACGGATGGCCCTCCATTGAGGCCGGAAAAGTGGGCATTGCAGCCAGATATGCCTTTGGATGCCCGGGAGGTTTTACCATTAAAATCAAGGGAAAAGGGGGACATGGTTCCTGGCCTTATAAGGCGGTGAATCCCATTCTTGTGGGAAGTACCATATGCACCTTGTTGCCCCAAATTCTTTCTGATAAAATACCAAGTGTAGAGCCTAGAATTATCAGCGTTGGAGCCATTCACGCAGGGGAAAAAGGCGTTGGAAACATTATTCCGGACACCTGTGAAATCAATGGAACCATACGAGCCACCAAGGTGGAGGTAATGAAACAGCTCAAGGATGAAATGGAAAAGGTCATCGCAGGAGTGTGCAACATGCACGGCGCAGAGTATGAGTTTTCCTGCAGATATTCCCTTATGGGGGTAAAGAATCACAAAGCCCTGATTCCAATGGTCAAAGAATCTGTTGGAAAGGTTCTTGGACCTGAGATGGTGGAGGTCTTGGAAGAGGATAACCTGGGAGGAGAAAACTTCTGCGAATTCAGCAGCAGAGTCCCGTCGGTGTATCTTTTTATGGGAATCAAAAACGAAGCGATTGCGCCGGAATTCAGCCTGCACAGCCCAAAGTACATGCTGGATGAAAGTGTTTTGGTAAAGGCGGCGGGCTGTTTTGCCAGCATAGCCATAGATGCATTAAAAAAGTAGGAGGAAGAAAATGGAACAATTAGAATTTCTAGACAGAAGAGGAACCAATTGTAATAAATGGGACGGACAAACAGGCATGTTTCAGGAAGAGGGACTTCACGGTATGTGGGTTGCGGACATGGATATCAGTGTTCCAACCTGTGTAAAAGAAGCACTGCAAAAGTATATTGACTTTGGTGCATACGGATATTATAAAATTCCGGACAGCTACTATGATGCAATTATAGGCTGGGAAAAACGCCATTATCAATTGGATGTGAAAAAGGAATGGATCCGCTATTCGCCGGGCGTTGTGGCAGCGTTTAACTGGTGGATTCAGATTATGACCAAAGAAAAGGATGCGGTGATTGTAAACACACCGGTATATTATCCTTTCTTAAGTGCAGTAAAAGGAAATAACAGAACGTTAATTACTTCCGACCTTAAAAATGACAACGGAGTATACTCCATTGATTATAAAGACTTTGAAGACAAGATTGTAAAGCACAATGTAAAGGCTTTTATCCTTTGCTCCCCACACAATCCGGTGGGACGTGTATGGAAAGAGGAAGAGTTGAAACCGCTTTTGGATATCTGTAATCGACATCAGGTATTTGTAATTGCAGATGAAATCCATCAGGACCTGGTATTTGGAGAGCACAAGCAGATCCCGGCATTAAGTCTTGTAGATGATTACTCCAATATTGTGGCCTTAACGGCACCGTCAAAAACCTTTAATCTTGCGGCGGGAAAGAATTCCGTTATCTATATTCCGGATGAGACACTTCGGGCAAAATGGGATGATTTTGCCGAAAAGATTCGCTGCGGATCCGGAAATGCCTTTGGCTATATTGCGGCAGCGGCTGCTTACAAAGGGGGAGATGACTGGTACGAAGCAGTCAAAGAACTCATTGAAAAAAATGCCCGGTATGTGAAAGAAACCTTTGCCAAAGAACTTCCAAAGGTGGTGGTTTCACCGCTGGAAGGTACCTATTTGATTTGGATTGATTTAAGAGCTTATGTAGAGCCAAAGAAAACCAAGGAATTTGTACAAAAGACCTGCAGACTGGCGGTGGATTTTGGCGACTGGTTTGGCGGAGAGACCTTTGAAGGATTTATTCGTATGAATCTTGCCACTTCTCCAGAAAATGTAAAAATCGGAGTGGAGAGCATTGTGCAGCATTTAAAATAAGTGTAAAATGAAGGTACTTGGCGTAAAGGAGGAAGAGCATGTTAGGAATTATCGGTGCCATGGAAGTGGAAGTGGCCAAATTAAAAGAGCGCATGGAACATGTGGAAGTTACAGAGAAAGCAGGAATGCATTTTTATAAGGGAATCTTAAACGGGGGCGAAGTGGTTGTTGTCCAGGCAGGAATCGGAAAAGTCAATGCGGCAGCCTGCACCCAGTGTTTGATTGATACCTATCAGCCGGATTATGTAATCAATACCGGTATTGGCGGTTCTTTGAATGCAGAGATTAATATTTGTGACGTGGTTTTATCCACAGATGCCATTGAACACGATATGGATGCCACAATTTTTGACTATCCTTACGGCCACGTACCGGGAATGGACGTATTGGCTTTTGAGGCGGATGAGAAACTTCGCGCCATAGCAAAAGAGGCCTGTGAAAAGGTGAACCCGCACATTGGTGTCTTTGAGGGACGTATTGTATCGGGAGATCAGTTTATCAGCAGTAAAGAGAAGAAGGAATGGCTTGTAAATACCTTCCATGGTTTTTGTACCGAGATGGAGGGTGCATCCATTGCCCATGTGGCCCATATTAACAAGGTGCCGTTTTTGATTATCCGTGAGATTTCCGACAAGGCGGACGAAAGCGCACAGATGGATTATCCAACCTTTGAAAAGAATGCCATTGAATGTTCGGTTCGTCTGGTATACGAACTGGCAGGACGGATGAAGTAATAAATGGAGGAACGTACAATGGAGAAGATTGCAAGTTTTACCGTAAATCACCTGAAATTACTTCCGGGGATTTATGTTTCAAGAAAAGACCATGTGGGAAAAGAAGTGGTAACCACCTTTGATTTAAGAATGACAAGACCGAATTTTGAGCCGGTGATGAATACGGCGGAAATGCATGCCATGGAGCATCTTGGAGCCACTTTTTTACGTAACCATAAAGAATTTGGAGATAAAACAATTTACTTTGGACCAATGGGATGCAGAACCGGTTTTTACCTGTTACTGGCCGGAGATTATGAATCCAAAGACATTGTGGACTTAGTCAAAGAATTATTTATTTTTATCAGAGATTATGAGGGAGAGATTCCGGGGGCTGCAGCCAAGGATTGCGGTAACTATCTGGATTTGAATCTTCCTATGGCAAAATACCTGGCAAAGAAATACGTAAGCGAGGTATTGGAAAATATTACACCGGAGCATTTGATTTATCCGGAATAAGAAAACAGCATAAGGAAAGTGAAAAGGAGGAGAAGGGCGTGGATACAAAGCTACTTGAGAAGAGACGTGAAAATGTGTTTGCAGCAATGAAGGAGAATTCGGTTGCAATTATTTATTCCGGTGTTGCAATGCACGTAAGTGAAGATGAGTATATGGCATTTCAGGTGAATAAGAATTTCAGATACCTCACCGATATTGCCAGAGAGCAAATGATTCTGGTGCTGGATAATACCGGGGAGAAACCAAGTACAAGACTGTATATTGAAGAAGCGGATCCGCTTCAGGAAAAATGGCTTGGAAAGAAACTGACCAAGGACGAGGCCAAAGAAATCAGCGGAATTGAAGATGTGCAGTATCTGGATGCATTTTCCGGAAAAATCAGTTTTATGATTTCCAGAAGTATGTTTGATACGGCGTATTTTGATTTATTCCACGGCGATGCCTCCAATTTACCAAGTTATAACGAAGTAAAGGCCAAAGAATTCCATGAAACTTATATGGGAATCGGAATCAGGGACCTTTATCCAATACTTTCCCATCTTCGTATGAAGAAGGATGAGGAAGAAGTGAAACGAATCCGTAAGGCAGTGGAAATCACCAAAGAAGGATTGCAGCAGGTTATGAAGCGACTGAAACCGGGCATGATGGAATATCAGGCTCAGGCCATCTACGAGGGAGTAATCCATTATCAGGGATCGGAAGGCCCTTCCTTTGCAACCATTGCAGGAAGCGGTTTTAACGGAACCATGATGCACTACGGAACCAACCACTGTGAATGCAAAGATGGAACACTGTTACTTTTGGACCTTGGAACCAAATATCAGGGCTGGTGTTCCGATATTACAAGAACCTATCCGGTGAACGGAAAATATACAAAGAGACAAAAGGAAATCTACGATATTGTGCTTGCAGCTAATAAGAAGGTGATTGAATGTGCAAAACCGGGGATTACCACCAAGGAGCTGAATGATATTGCCAAAGAAGTGTTGGCAAAAGGGTTAAAGGACCTTGGCCTGATCAAAGAGGACAGCGAATTGTCCAAATACTACATGCATGGGGTAGGACATCATCTTGGACTGGATGTGCACGATTGCACCAATCATCTTGGTGATAAGCTAACCGAAGGTGCAGTCATCACCGATGAGCCGGGTATCTATATTGAAGAGGAGTCCATTGGAATTCGTATTGAGGATGACCTTTTAATTACAAAAGACGGTTGTGAAGTGTTATCCAAAGACATTATCAAAACCACGGAAGAAATTGAAAAATTTATGGCAGAGAACTAATTGAATTGCTGCACCTTCATGGGTGCAGCATTCTTGTTGATAGAGAAGTAAAGAGGTATGTATGGCATTACAAATGATTTTAGGAAGGGCAGGTAGCGGAAAGTCTTCCTACCTGTACGAAAAGTTAATCAGTGAGGCAAAAAACAATCCGGATCAGACCTACTTAATGCTGGTGCCGGAGCAGTTTACCTTAAGTACCCAGAGGGAGTTTGTGGAGCGAACAGAGAATCACTGTATTATGAACATTGACGTTTTAAGTTTTGAGCGCCTTTGTTACAGAGTGTTTGACGAGCTTGGAATTTCGGATTTGACAGTACTTGAGGACATTGGAAAAACCCTGATGATTCGCCGGGTGGTAAAGGAGAAGCAAAAGGACCTTACCATTTTGAAAAAGAACATCGATAAACCGGCCTATTTGGATCAGGTAAAATCCCAGCTTACAGAATTTGCCCAATACCATGTGGAGGTGGATCAGTTAAAAGCGGTGATAGACTCCATGGACAAAGGCCTTCTTTACTACAAAATGAAGGATTTGGAAATGATCTATGAAGGCGTGGAAGAATACATCAATGAAAAATATGTTACGGCAGAGCGCCTTTTAACCCTTCTTGCCCGTGTGGCAGGCAGATCCAAACTGTTAAAAAATGCAGTGGTGGCCTTTGACGGTTATACCGGTTTTACCCCGGTTCAGATGACCTTTTTAAAGACCATGCTGCCTTTGGTAAAGCAAATGTACGTCACCATTTTGCTTGATCCAAAAGAGGAATATATGCAGGAAGGAAAAAGTCATGAACTTTTTTACCTGAGTAAAAAATACGTGGCAGCTATGGTAAAACTGGCAAAAACCACAGAGACAGCCATGGATGATCCGGTGATTTTAGGAGATCCCATAGAGCGACGGTTCCAAAAGGTGCCGGGGATTGCAGCCATTGAGGCCCATCTGTTTCGAAAACACCGTGGAAGTTACTCTGAGGGGCAGCAGGATGTGATAATTTCCCATTTTAAGAATCCAAAGAAGGAATTGCTCAATGTAGCTTCTTACATCTATCGTTACGAAAAAATGGGAATTCGCTATCAGGAAATGGCCATTGTAACTGCCGATATGGAGACCTATGCACCTTTGATGAGTGAAGTGTTTTCCGGGGCGAAGATTCCTTTTTTCATTGACCAGAAAAAGAGAATCACCTTCAATGCCTTTGTGGAGGCGGTAAAAGGAATCTTGGAAATGGCAGTGACGGATTTTTCCTTTGACAGTGTATTTCGCTACTTGAAATCCGGCATGAGCAATTTATCCGTGGAAGAAGTGTCCTTACTGGAAAACTACTGTATGGCCGCAAGGGTGGCAGGATTAAAGAAATATGAGGTTCCTTTTTCCAATTCCCTGGGTGGAAAATATGACGAGAACGCCATGGAACAGCTCAATTCCATTCGGGTGAAGTTCCTTGCCCCATTGGAACCTTTTATGACCGGTGCAAAGGAAAGGAAGAATGTTAAAGACCTTACCATGGGACTGTATCAAAGTGTTTTTCAGTTGGAAATGGAGCAAAAGCTGAAAGAAATGAGCAGTGCCATGGAAGAGGAAGGGCTGTTGCAACAGGCAAAAGAATACGGACAGACCTATGCACTGGTGATGGAATTACTGGATAAATACGTGGCCTTGATGGGCCATGAAACCATGAGTTTAAAGGATTATCGGGATATTTTATTTGCAGGCCTGGATGCCACCAAGGTGTCCACCATTCCGGCAGGTAGAGACTGTATCATTCTTGGAGATATTGAGAGAACAAGGTTGGAACATTTAAAGGTTCTGTTTTTTGTGGGGGTCAACGAAGGGGTGGTACCGAGTATTCGTTCCGGAAGTGTGTGCCTGACACAAAAGGAAAGGGAGCTGCTTTCAGAACTGGATCTGGAATTGGCAGCCGGTCCCAAGGAGCGCATGTTCATTCAGCAGTTTTCCCTTTACATGAGTATGTGTAAGCCGGATTATAAGCTGCACCTTTCCTATGCGGATTATTCCATGGTGGGAGAGGCAATGAAGCCGGCTTACCTGATCGGAACCATTTGCAGTATTTTACCAAAGCTGGAAATCAAGGATGAAAGTGATTTTACCTACGAAGAAAAGAATTTTTGCGAATCCTTTGCTTTTTCCAACATGGTGGAACATGTGGAAGAGGCTTCTGAGGGAATTTATTATTTTAAAGAGAATAAGGATTATAAGGACGTGATGCAGCGGCTTAGCGGCGCTTTTTACCATGGAGACGGGAAAGAGACCCTGAATCCGGAGTTGATTTTGGACCTTTATTCCGGAGAGTTAAAAGGAAGCGTCACCCGTCTTGAGTGCGAGGCCAGCTGTAGTATGCAGCACTTTTTACGCTATGGATTAAGGCTGAAGGAACGGGATACCGGTGCGTACACGGTGATGGATATGGGAAGTTTGTTTCACAAAGCTTTAGAGGGCTATTCCAGACGCTTGCAAGAGGAGGGTTACACCTACAGTTCCATTGAGCCGGCCCGCAGGGAGGCTTACGTGGAGCAGGAAGTGAGAGATGCAGTGGCCGGATTGAACCAGGTATATTTATATGAAAATGCCAGAAATCAATACCAGATTGAGCGGTTGATTCGTATTGTAAAAAGAAGTGCCTGGGCTCTTGGAAAACAAATGGAGCAGGGCGGCTTTTCACCGGAGAATTTTGAAAAGAGTTTTAAAGGTGAGAAAAAGCAGCTGACAAACGGAATGTCCATGCGTCTTGGAGGAAAAATTGACCGAATTGATGTGAAGGAGCAGCAGGGTGTTTTGACCTATCGCATCATTGACTATAAAAGCGGAAATACAGAACTTGCCGCAGAAAAAATATATGACGGTACTCAGCTTCAGCTTTTGACCTACGCAGATGCAGCAAAAGAGTACCTTGAGAAACAACATCCGGGAAAAGAAATTGTTTTGGATGGAGTATATTACTATCACCTGAAAGACCCAATGGTGGAAGTGGACGGTGAAGTAACACAGCAGCAGGTGGATGATAAAATCCTGGAAACCCTGTGCCTTAGCGGCGTCGGCGGCGAAGAAGAGGATGAAAGCATCGATAAGAAAAGCAAAAAATACGACACCACCTCCATTGATCTTATGAAGCGTTATACAGAGCATAAAATAGAAGGATTAGGCATGGAAATTGCCGGTGGAACAATCTGCCAAAATCCTATAAAAAACAAAGATGTATTGTGGTGTGATTACTGCGAAATGAAAGAAAGCTGCGGCTTTGACAGAAAACTGGACAAAGATAAAATTCGTATGGGAACGGCAAAGAGCAGTGACGTATTGGAAAAAATGGCAGCGGCACTAAAGGAGGAAACTAATGGGGAAGATTAAGTTTACAGACAGTCAGCAAAAAGTAATAGAACTTCGAAATAATAACCTCCTTGTGGCAGCGGCGGCAGGGTCCGGTAAAACCGCGGTTTTGGTGGAGCGAATCTGTGAGCGGGTGATGGATAAGGAACATCCCATGGATATTGACGAGCTGTTGGTGGTAACTTTTACCAATGCAGCAGCGGCGGAAATGCGAATGAGGGTGATGAGAGCCCTGGAAGAACGATTGAAACAGGACCCGGCCAACGAACATTTGCAAAAACAGATTTCTCTGGTACAGGGTGCTTTGATTACCACCATTGATGGATTTTGTCTGCAGTTTTTAAAAGAGCACTTTTATCTTTTGGACCTGGAACCGGGATTTCGTATTTGCGATGAAAATGAAGCAAAACTTATGAAGGAAGATGTGCTCTCAGATGTGATGAACTCCTTTTACCAGGAGGGAAGCAAGGAGTTTTTGGACTTTGTGGAAAACTATGCCGAGGGAAAAAATGACAACAAACTTACGGAACTTGTGGAAAATCTCTACAACACCGCCATTGCCACTCCATGGCCAAAGGACTATCTTGAAAAATGCCTGGCCCGGTACAATGAAGGTATCAGCGCGCCGGAAGACATTGCCTTAATCAAAGAGGCCCTTTTGGACGGTGGAAAACGAATCCGGGATTGTTATCAGATGCTGAAAAATGCCGGAGCAGCCTGTGAGCAAATGCCGGGATTTGAGAAACTGGCAGAGGATTTTGAAAAACACGGAGCTCTTTTGGAAGGGGTAAAAGATGCAACCACTTATCAGGAATTCTACGACTTTTTCAACGACTTTGAATTTGCCAGAATGCCAATTATAAAAACGGCCTCGGAGGCGGAAAAAGAGGAAAAGGAACAGCTGAAAGCCACCAGAAATCTGGTAAAAAAAGAGCTGGAGGACTTAATGAAAACCTACTTTTTGGCATCCCCGGAAAGGGTGGTAAAAGATCATCTTGCCATGGCATCAAACGTTACGGTTTTGTGCAGACTGACCAAGGCCTATATGGAAGGATTTGCAGAGGAAAAGAAAAAGCGAAACGTGGTGGATTTTTCTGATGTGGAGCACATGACGCTGGAAATTTTGTACGATGATGAGAAGAAGATTTCCAAAGTGGCAGAAGACTATGCAAAACGTTTTAAAGAAGTAATGATTGACGAATATCAGGATTCCAACTACTTGCAGGAGGAAATTCTGACGGCCATTTCAGGAAGTGATAATAACGCAGACCTTTTTATGGTAGGTGACGTGAAACAGAGTATTTATCGCTTTAGGCAGGCAGAACCCAACTTATTTATTTCAAAATACGACACTTTTTCCTACGAAGATTCTCCTAACCAAAAAATCGATTTGGATAAAAACTTTCGAAGCCGTGAGGAGATTCTGCGATTTTCCAACATGGTATTTGACAGTATAATGCAGCGGGATTTGGGAGGCATTGCCTATGATGAGCACGCTTCGTTAAAATACGGGGCAGAGCAAACCTATAACCGGGATTTGGATGATTTGTACGAAACAGAGGTGGTGGTCATTGACAATGCAAGCCTTGAAATGGACAAAGAAGAGGCAGAGGCCATTGCCGTTGCCAACCGGGTGATGCAATTAAAGGAAAATGGCAAGGTGACAGGCAAGGATGGATATCGGGATGTGGAGTATTCCGACATTGTGATTTTGCTGCGTCAAAAATCCATGGCACCTGCCATAGCTGCAGAATTGGAAAAGCGAAACATTCCGGTTATTACCATGGAGGGCACCGGATATTTTCAGCGTGTGGAAGTTTCCTACATGTTATCCATGTTGAAAATTATTGATAATTCCAGACAGGATATTCCTATGGCGGCTGTTTTAAACAGTCCTATGGTGGGATTGAAAAAGTCCGACCTTGGTAAAATTGCGGCCAACCATAAGGACCTTCCGTTTTATGAGGCAGTGTATGCCTACGATCAACAGGATGAAATCAAAGAAAAATTAGAGGCTTTTGAATTGATGTTGAAGAGGTTCAAGGAAAAGGCCACCTATTTGCCGATTCATGAGCTGATCAAATACATCTATGATGAGACGGGATATTATCATTATGTAAGTCTGATGCCTCTTGGCGAAAAGCGAAGAATGAATCTGGATATTCTTGTGGAGCGGGCAAAAAGTTACGGAAATACCAGTTATCACGGATTGTTTAACTTTTTGCGCTATATTGATAAATTAAAGGAGTACGACATTGATTTGTCGGAAGGAAATGTCAGCGACGGACAAAATGCAGTTCGACTGATGAGCATTCATAAAAGTAAGGGACTGGAGTTCCCTATGGTGATTGTGGCAGGACTTGGAAAACAGTTTAACAAAACAGATTTGAGAAAAGATGTGATTTCCGACTCCAAATACGGTGTGGCCCTTCGTTACACCGACAGTAAAAAACGTATCAAGAAAAAGACAGCCACCATGGAAGCCATGAAGGGCATTATAAACAGTGCCAATCTGGCAGAGGAAATTCGCGTTTTGTACGTAGCACTTACCAGGGCAAAGGAAAAACTGGTTTTGGTAGGCAGTGTTCGAAATCTTGAAAAAACCAGACAAAAGGCCCTTAGCATGTACGACGAAAAGAAACGTCTTTTTTATAGCGCCAGGTTAAAAGCGGCTTGTTTTTATGATTTGATTTTGCCTGTGGTATTTGAAAATATGGCCCATACAAAGGCACGTTTTACCGTGACAGAGCCGAATTTTGAAGCCATGAAACCGGCGGAAAAAATGGAAAAAGCCTACGAAGAGGACCTTCGTACGGAAAAATGGCAGCGACCGGCCTATACAAGAGAGGGACAGAAAAAACTGAAGGAGCTGTTTGATGGCCAATATCATCATCAGCAGGAACTGTCTCTAAAAATAAAAATGTCCGTTTCCGATATCAAACACCATTTTATGGAACTTGCCTATGAAAAACAGGAGGACGTGGAGGAAGAGCCGGCCTTTTTGGAACCGGCAGAGGAAACGGCCACCATTCCCGGGTTTATGGGCAAGGTGGAAGAGGAAAACAGGGGAGCCCTCTACGGTACGATAACTCACCGGATTTTGGAGTGCCTTGATTTTGCCGGTCCATGGACAGAGCAGTTATCGGAGGATGTTCTCAAAGACGAGATTGAAAAGATAAAAAAGGAGGGCCTTATCAGCGAAGAATACCGGCAGATGGTGAATGTAAAAGGAATTCTGAAGCTTCTTACAAGTGAGCTTGGAAAAGAGATGATTCTTTCTGCAAAGGATGGAATGCTGGTAAAAGAGCAGCCTTTTGTAATGGGCATCCAACCGGTGGAAGCCGGAATTGAAATGGACACAGAGGACCTTGTGCTGGTACAGGGTATCATTGACGTTTTCATGGAGAAAACAGAGGGCATTGTGCTTGTGGATTACAAAACCGACCGGGTAAAATCCGGAGAGGAATTGATCAAACGCTATAGAAAACAGATGGAATTATACAAAGAGGCCCTGGAGAAATCCAAGGGTAAAAAAGTGATCCGCGTGGTATTATACTCCTTTGCGCTAGGTGAAATCATTGACGTACCAATGTAAAAAAGACTATAATAATTTAGAAAGCAACGATTGTAGGAGGCAGCATGGAAGAGAAGTTAGTATTGGCCAGTTCTTCTCCAAGAAGAAGAGAGCTTTTATCTCAAATCGGGTTATCCTTTGAAGTGGCAAAGGCTTATGGAGAAGAAGTTCAAAGGGGAAATACTCCCATGGAGGTAGTACAAAATCTGGCCAAGGACAAGGCCAAAGAGGTCTGTCTTCGCTACAGGGAGGAAGGAAAGCTTCTTTGCCCTACCGTTTTTCTCGGAGCCGACACCGTTGTTTCCTTTGATGATGTGATTCTTGGAAAGCCGGCGGATGAACAGGAAGCATATGATATGATTTTAAGCCTTTCCGGAAGGGAGCATCAGGTACATACCGGTGTATGCCTTGCAAAGGCTGAGGATGATAAGGTGATGTATCATTGCTTTGCGGAAACCACCACCGTATCCGTATATCCCATTTCCCATGAGGAAATTATGGAATACATCAAGAGCAAAGAACCTATGGATAAGGCGGGGGCCTATGGTATCCAGGGCACCTTTGCAAAATTTATCAAAGAAATCAAGGGAGATTATACTAATGTGGTAGGATTGCCACTGGGAAGGGTATATCAGGAATTAAAGAATTGTTAGGAGGATGTCTGATGTTTGAATATGATGAGGAATGTTTAAGCGTATTTTTGGAAAATCAGGCTCAATTGTTAGGACATAAGGAATTTACCACCATGGAAGAGGCAGATGAGTTTTTATCCGATTGCATGGCTACGGTTTGTAAAGATATAAATGACGTGAGAGAGTACCTGGAAGAGGCAGGGATGGACGCTTATGGTATGAGCGATGAAGAACTTTTATCCCAAAGTGAGATTTTTCCACTGAGCGATGGCCGCTTTCTGGTAGTGGAGGGATAATGATTAGAAGTTTAAGAGGAAAGGCCACTGCGTTATTATTGGCGGTGGCATTAAGTGCAGGAAGTTTAACAGGATGCAGTGTTGCAGGGGCAGAGGTTGTATGGACCTCCAGTCTTGGAAGACACACCGTATTTAAGATTGGAGATGAAAAGTGCACCTTAACAGAGGCCAAGGTGTTTCTTGTAAACTACAGAAACATGTATACCAAGAATTTTGGGAACCAATCCTGGAAACAAAAGCATAAAGGGGAAACCTTAGAAGAATTTACCAAGGATGCAACCCTTACCCAGCTTGCCAAGATGAAAACCATGGTACAGCTGGCAGAAAAGAAGAAGATTTCTTTAACCGAGGATGAACAGGAATCGGTAAAAAAATGCGCGAAGCAGTACTATGATTCTTTAACAAAAGATGAAATTCATTACATGAGGGTATCAGAGTCCAAACTTGAGGACTTATATTCCGATATGGCCCTTGCCACCAAATTGTATGAGCACCTGACCGGTGGCGTGAATGAAGAAGTCAGCGATGATGACGCCAGAGTCATGGATGTGGAACAGATTGTGATGGATGATGAAAAGGTTGCAAAGAAGGTGGGCAAGAAGATTGCCAACGGAAGCGACTTTTTAAATCTTGCAAGTAATTACAGCACATCCAACAAGAGAAAGACCAGCCTTTATCGTCAGAACATCAGCGATACTTTGGCAGCGGGTCTTGAGAAGCTGGATGATGGGGAAATCTCCGATCTTATTATGGATGATGATGGAACCTATTATTACATTAAAGTGATCAACAAAATCGACCGGGAACTGACGGAAGAAAACAAAGCAGTCATTGTAAAAGAGCGTGCAGCAGCAGCTTTTGACAATGTTTACAACAGTTATGTACAGGAGATACCGTCCACATTCAATCATAAGATGTGGGACAAGTTCACCATTGATACCGAGGATGAATTAAAAACCAGTTCCTTCTTCTCTGTGTTTGATGATGAGTTTTCAAGTTTAAAACAGGAGTAATTTATGGATAAAAAAATAATCAGAAACAGTATTTTAAGTTTGATTCTTGGTGTAATCATCAGTGCATTATCACTGATGACACCAAAAAGTGTTGCAGAAATTGTAAATTTTGCAGGTGGCATGTGCATACTTGGCGGTTTTATTTTCATCGACCAAAGTGTAATGAAACATATTTACAAAGATGAAAAACCAAGTAGAAAGGCACTTCTTCGCCTTGTGGTGTATTTAATTCTTGCGGTTGTTTTGATTTTAGCACCGTTAAAAGCCCACCTGGCAGTGGAAGTGGTACGTATTTCAAAGGCTTTTGGAATCGCATTTTTGCTGCTTGCTTTATGGAGATTCTTCACTTTTACCACAGTGGAGGAAGAGCAGATGCATGTAGATATCTTGAAAAAGAAATAGTTTTTTAGGAGGTAAGAATGCAAATCAGAAAAACAAAAATTGTATGTACGTTAGGTCCGGCAACTGACAAGGCCGGTGTATTGGAGGAATTGGTGGCAAGCGGAATGGATGTTGCCAGATTCAACTTTTCCCATGGCAGTCATGAGGAACAGTTAGAGCGTTACAATCGTTTGAAAAAGGCAAGAAAAGATGCCAAAAGACCGGTTGCGGCTCTGCTTGATACCAAGGGTCCTGAAATCCGTTTAAAGGATTTCAAGGAGGGAAAGGTTTCCTTGAAGAAAGGTCAACTTTTTACCCTGACAACCAAAGACGTGGAAGGTGACGAGAAGAAGGTTAGCATTACATACAACAATTTGGTGAATGATGTGTATGCAGGTGCAGAAATTCTTATCGACGATGGCCTTGTGGGTCTTAAGGTCAAAGAAATCAAAGGCAGCGACATTGTATGTGAGGTTATGAACGACGGTGTGATTTCCAACAAAAAAGGTGTGAATGTGCCTAACGTTGATTTAACCATGCCTTACATCAGCGAAAAAGACAGAGACGATATTTTATTTGCCATTGAACAGGGCTTTGATTTTATTGCAGCAAGTTTTGTCAGATCCAAGGAGGATATTTTGGAAATCCGCAAGATTTTTGATGAGGCCGGCTGTGAAGACATCAATATTATTGCAAAAATCGAAAATATGCAGGGCGTAAACAACATTGATGAAATCATCAGCGTCACCGACGGCATTATGGTTGCCAGAGGAGACATGGGTGTGGAAATTCCTCTTGAGGAAGTGCCACTGGTACAAAAGAGCATTATCCGCAAGGTGTACAATGCGGGAAAAGTGGTTATTACCGCCACCCAAATGTTGGATTCCATGATTAAAAATCCGCGTCCTACAAGGGCAGAGGCCAACGACGTGGCCAATGCCATTTTTGACGGAACCAGCGCAATTATGCTTTCCGGAGAAACCGCCGCAGGTTCTTATCCGGTGGAAGCTTTAAAGACCATGGTAAAAATTGCCATGGCCACAGAAAACAGCATGAACTATGCTGCCAAATTTAAAAAGCGTGATAATCTCCGCAATCCGGACATTACCAACGCCATTTCTCACGCAACCTGTATGACGGCCATGGATTTAAATGCCACAGCCATTATTACAGTAACCCAGTCCGGACGTACCGCCAGAATGATTTCCAAGTACCGTCCGTCCTGCCCGATCATCGGCTTTTGCGTGGATGAAAAGGTTAGCAGACAATTGAACCTTTCCTGGGGTGTTTTACCAATGCTTCTTGCAGAGCACGAATCTGCTTCCGATTTATTTGAAGCATCGGTGGACGAAGCCATGAAGGCCGGACTTCTGGAATCCGGCGACGTGGTGGTTATCACAGCAGGCGTGCCGGTTGGAGTATCCGGAACCACCAATTTAATTAAGGTTCACGTTGCCGGTCACATTCTTATGACCGGAAAAGGCATCGGTGACGGTGCTGCCACAGGACATCTTTTGGTGGTCCATAGCGTGGAAGATTTAAAGAACGGTTTTAGCGCAGGAGACATTATTGTAACCAAGGAAACCACCAACGAAATGATGCCATACATCAAAGAGGCGTCAGGCCTTGTGGTGGAGGCCGTAGGCAGTCATTCCCACGCGGCCATTGTGGGCTTAAGCCGTGACATTCCGGTACTGACCGGGGCAAGAAATGCCACCAACGTCATGAAGAGCGGTGCTTATGTCACCTTGGATTGCAAAAAAGGTGTGGTAACCGTAGGCGACTAATTTTTTTAAAAATCGACGTCTTTCTTTTAGAATGCTTTTGGCATCTAAAGGAAAGGCGTTTTTGTATGCTCTTTTAAAATTGTTAGCACTCACTTAAAAAGAGTGCTAAAAATGTATTGACTTTTGGAACACTTTGAACTAACATATTCTCTAGATGAGTTAATAATCAGCAATTTTTATATAAAAGGAGTGTAAAGGAATGGAAAGAAAACAGGGAAGCTTATCTATTAATAGCGAAAACATTTTTCCGATTATTAAGAAATGGTTGTATTCTGACCATGATATTTTTGCCAGAGAATTGGTGTCCAACGGTTGTGATGCCATTACCAAGTTAAAGAAACTTGACATGATGGGCGAATATGAGTTGCCTGATGACTATAAAGCTAAGGTTAGAGTTGTTACCAATGACAAAGAAAAGACATTAACCTTCATCGATAACGGTCTTGGAATGACTGCAGATGAGGTGGAAGAGTACATTAACCAGATTGCCTTTTCCGGTGCAACTGACTTTTTAAACAAATATAAAGATAAAACCAACGAAGATCAGATCATCGGTCACTTCGGACTTGGTTTTTACTCCGCCTTTATGGTGGCAGATGAGGTTCATATTGATTCCTTATCCTACAAGAAAGATGCTCAGCCGGTTCACTGGGAATGCGACGGTGGAACAGAATATGAAATGACCGCAGGCGATAAGGAAGAGGTTGGAACCAAGATTACTCTTTTCTTAAACGAGGATTGCCTTGAGTTTGCCAACGAATACCGTGTTCGTGAAGTATTGAATAAATATTGTTCTTTCATGCCAACAGAAATCTATCTTGAAAACGAAAACGCTGAAACCCAGTACGAAACCATTTTACCGGAAGAGAAATTAGACACCGATGAAGTGGTTGAGACCATCGTTGAAGAAGAAAAGACAGAAGAGAAAGAAAATGAAGACGGAACCAAAGAAACCGTTGTAGTTTCTCCAAAAACCGAGAAATTAAAGATTGTAAAACGTCCGGTTGCCTTAAATGAGACCCATCCGCTTTGGACCAAGAATCCAAGTGAATGCAGCGATGAGGACTACAAAGCATTTTACCGTAAAGTGTTTATGGACTATAAAGAGCCTCTTTTCTGGATCCATTTAAACATGGATTATCCGTTTAATTTAAAGGGTATTCTTTATTTCCCTAAAATTAACACCGAGTACGACTCCATCGAGGGCGTAATTAAGTTATACAACAACCAGGTATTTATTGCGGACAACATCAAAGAAGTCATTCCTGAGTTCTTAATGCTATTAAAGGGTGTGATTGATTGCCCGGATCTTCCTTTGAACGTATCCCGTTCCGCTCTTCAGAACGACGGATTTGTTAAAAAGATCTCTGATTACATTGCCAAGAAGGTGGCTGACAAGCTTACCGGAATGTGCAAAACCGACAAAGAAAACTACGAAAAATTCTGGGACGACATTAGCCCATTTATCAAATACGGTTGCTTAAAAGATGAGAAGTTCTGCGACAAGATGAACGACTACATTTTATTCAAAAACCTGGACGGTGAATACTTAACACTTCCGGAACTCCTTGTAAAAGAGGAAGAGAATAAAGAGGATACCAAAGAAGCAGAAAGCTCAGAAGATACCAAAGAGGATGGTGATCAGGAAGACAAGCGTCATACCATCTATTATGTAACCGATGAACTGCAGCAGAGCCAGTACATCAACATGTTCAAAGACAACGGTACTCAGGCCGTCATCTTGAATCACAACATCGATACTTCTTTCATTACACAGCTTGAGCGTCGTAATGAAAACTACAAATTCCTTCGTATCGATGCGGAATTAAACGAAGATGCCAAGGAAGAAATTCCGGAAGAGGAATTAAAAGCCACTACAGATACATTAACAGAAGTATTTAAGAAAGCCCTTGGTAAAGAGAATGTGACCATTCATGTTGAAAAGCTGAAAGATGAATCCATTTCATCCATTTTAACCCTTTCCGAAGAAGGAAGACGTATGGCTGACATGATGAAAGCTTACGGCATGGCCGGCATGGGAGCTCCAGGTTTTGGCGGAGATGAAATGCTTACCTTAAATGCCAACAACAAATTGGTTCAGTACATTCTTGTAAACAAGGACTCTGACAAAGTCAACATGTTCTGCGAACAGTTGTATGATCTTGCAGTTCTTGCCAACCGTCCATTGAATCCGGATGAAATGACAAGATTTGTAAACAGAAGCAATGAAATTATGTTAGAACTTGCAAAATAAAGCATTGATCAATTTAGGAGAGCTGCCACAATGTGGCGGCTCTTTTTTAGTGGGGTTTTGTGTCCAGGTATTGTCAGTTGGTGACGGCAATGTCAGTGAACCCCGGCCACCTGAGAAAGGAAAGTAGTATTTCAGGTGGCCGGGTCCAGGAGGTATCAGGTGGCGGCGGCCACCTGAGGAAGAAAAATAAATGAAAAGGTGGCTGGGGAAAAGTCAAACCAAGTGGAATAAGCCAGCCCCAGCCACCTGAGAGAGAAAAAGGAATGAAAAGGTGGCTGGGGAGAAGCCAAACCAAGTGGAATAAGCAAATCCCAGCCACCTGAGAGAGAAAAATAAATGAAAAGGTGGCTGGGGAGAAGCCAAATCAAGAGGAATAAGCAAATCCCAGCCACCTGAGAAGGAAAAAGAAATGAAAAGGTGGCTGGGGAAAAGCAAACCCAAGGAAAATAAGCATCCCCCAGCCACCTGAGAGTGTAAAGTAGAGACAGAGGTGGCCGGTCCCGAGAAGAATCAACTAGCCCCGGCCACCTGAGAAAGAAAAACAGCGCCCCAGGTGGCCGGGGCTACACCCAAGCCAAACCCACCCTACACCTACCTGAGAAACAAAAATCAATTTGATTAAAAAGAATTAGGTAGTATAATGACCTTAGGAGGACGACGTAAATGACAAAGAAACAACAATTCACCGAAGGTGAAGTTCATACAATAGAAGATTTGATTGCCATAGTACAAGCACTTATGGATCCGGTAGATGGTTGTAGTTGGGACAAGGTGCAGACCCATGAGTCCTTGAAGAAGTGCCTGGTGGATGAGTGCCTGGTGGATGAGTGCGAGGAAGTGCTGGATGCCATTGATCATAAAGATGATAAGAATTTATGTGAGGAACTTGGAGATGTGTTACTGCAGGTGGTGATGCACGCAAGGATTGCACAGCAGCAAGGTGCATTTGACTTTGATGATGTGGTGCAGGGGATCAGTGATAAAATGATTCGAAGACATCCACATATTTTCAGTGGGGCAAAAGCGCCGGAGACCAAGGAACAGGCCCGCTTGATGTGGGAAGAGATAAAGCGCAAAGAGAAAGAAAGTGATTAGATGAGCGAAGAGAGATTTGTTGACCTTGATTTATCCGGAAAGGATTTTTCCGGAAGAGATTTGACAAAAAGTTCTTTTGAGAATGTATGTCTTGAAAATGCCAATTTTGAAGGGGCAATTTTGGAGAATGCATTGATGGATGGAATCAGTTTAAAAGGATCCAATTTAAGAAATGCCAATTTTCAAGGAGTATGTTTGCGAGAAGGAAGTCTGGAGAATTGCGATTGCAGAGGAACGGATTTTTATGCAGCTGTATTGGAACATACCAATATGAAAGGAATGATTACCGATGACACCACCAAGTGGATAAAACTGTATCCTCCTGCAGAAGGAGCCCTGCTGGGATTTAAAAAGTGTTTTGGAGACAGAATTGTACAATTGCTTATTCCTGCGGATGCGAAAAGAACTTCCGCCACAAGGAATTGTTGCAGGTGCAATAAGGCCAAGGTGTTGTCCATATGGAATTTTGAGGGAACACAGTGCTTTGATGAGGCATGGTCTTTAGTGGATGATAACTTTGTGTATAAAAAGGGATCCTGGGTTGAAGTAAAGGATTTCAATGAAGATCGATGGTATGACTCCACCACGGGAATACATTTTTGGCTTACAAGAGAAGAAGCAATCGGATATTAATAAAAATGGTGACCAACTTTAATGAAGTGGTCACCATTTTTGATGTTTTATTTGGATTACATGGCATTTTCCGGTGTGTTGGAATCGTTTGAAGCCATGGCCTTTTTCAGGTTTTTGTTGGCGGTGGAAAGCATTAATTTAATACGGTTCAGCTGATTTACCTCAGAAGCGCCCGGATCGTAGTCGATGGCTACAATGTTGGCTTCCGGATGGAGCGCACGTAAATGCTTAATAACACCTTTTCCAACCACGTGGTTTGGAAGACAGCCAAAAGGCTGGGTACAAATGATGTTTGGAGTGCCGGATTGAATTAATTCCAGCATTTCACCGGTTAAGAACCAGCCCTCGCCGGTTTGGTTACCCATGGAAACAATGTCTTTGGCATAGCGTCCAAGGTCCTCAATGTGGGCAGGCGGGTCAAAACGTTCACTCTTTTCAAATTCTTTTCTGGCAGTGGAACGAAGCCACTCCATAAAGTTGATGCCAAGGCGACCGATACGTTCGATCTTGCTTGGGAAGCCCAGCTTTCTTGCCTTGAATTTCTGGTTGTAGAAGCTGTAAAGTAAAAAGTCGGTAAGATCAGGTACCACAGCTTCCGCGCCTTCGGATTCCAAAAGGTCCACGGCGTAGTTATTGGCAAGAGGGGAGAATTTAACAAGAATTTCTCCAACAATACCTACACGAGGTTTTTGCACATCTTTGATTGGCAGGGTGTCAAAATCGTGGATGATTTCTTTGCACATCTGTTTGTATTTTCTGTGAGACGGCCATTTGTCCCCTGCGATAAAATCAATGACCTTCTTTTTCCATGCTTCGTGAAGTGCATTGGCAGAACCTTCCACTGCTTCGTAAGGTCTTACACGATAGAGGCAGCGAAGGAAAATATCGCCGAATTCCAGGGCATAAAGGCCACGTTTAATCAAAGGAAGGGTCAGCTTGAATCCAGGGTTCTTTTCCAGACCGCTAAGGTTTAAGGAAAGAACCGGAATTTCCGGATGGCCGGCCTTTTGCAGTGCGCGACGGATGAAGCCAATGTAGTTGCTGGCTCTGCATCCACCACCGGTTTGGGTAATAATCACTGCGGTTTTGGTGAGGTCGTATTTGCCGGAATTGATGGCATCCATAATCTGACCAACTACGATTAGGGATGGGAAACAAGCGTCGTTGTTTACGTATTTTAATCCGGTGTCAATGGCAGTACGGTTATCATTTCCAAGCACCACAAAGTTGTAGCCTGCAGCATCAAGGGCAGGTCCGATCAGGTCAAAATGAATCGGAGACATTTGTGGGCATAAAATGGTGTATTTTGACTTCATTTCTTTGGTAAAAATCACACGCTTGTAGTTGGATGGTGCAATGGTACGCTGTTCGTTCTTTGCCTTCTTTGCACGAATGGCAGAGAGGAGAGAACGAATACGAATTCTGGCAGCACCAAGGTTATTGACCTCGTCAATTTTCAGGCAGGTGTAGATTTTACCGCTGGAGGTTAAAATGTCATTCACCGCATCGGTGGTGACAGCGTCCAGTCCACAGCCAAAGGAGTTGAGCTGGATCAAATCCAGGTTGTCTTTGGTTTTTACAAAATTGGCTGCGCCATATAGTCTTGAGTGGTACATCCACTGGTCCATAACGATCAAAGGACGCTCCACAGGGCGCAGGTGGGCAACGGAATCTTCCGTTAAAACCGCCACGCCGTAGCTGTTAATCAGGTCCGGAATACCATGGTTGATTTCCGGGTCAATATGATAAGGTCTTCCGGCAAGAACAATGCCGTGACGACCGGTTCGCTCTAAGTATTTCAGGGTTTCTTCCCCTTTTTTCTTCATGTCTTCGCGAGTTTCCTGCAGTTCCAGCCAGGCGGCATGGGCGGCCTTTTTAATTTCAGCAACCGGAATGTTAAAATCTCCTGCAGAGAATTCTTCCACCAGACGGTTGGTAAGAATTTCTTCGTTGGTAAAAGCGAAGAATGGGTTGTAAAACTTCATTTCCCCTTTGGTAATTTCATCCACGTTGTTTTTAATGTTCTCCGGGTAAGAGGTGACAATCGGGCAGTTGTAGTGGTTGTTGGCACCCTTAAATTCTTTGCGCTCGTAAGGAATACAAGGGTAGAAAATAAAGTCCGGGTGCTGGTTGATCAACCAGGTAATGTGTCCGTGGGTCAATTTGGCCGGATAACATTCGGATTCACTAGGAATGGATTCAATACCAAGTTCATACACCTTTCGGGTGGATTTTGGGGATAATAAAACCCGATATCCAAGACCGGTAAAAAAGGTGTACCAGAACGGGTAGTTTTCATACATATTCAAAGCTCTTGGAATACCCACAGTGCCGCGTTTGGCCTCTTCTTTGGTCAGCGGAGTATAGCCAAAAAGACGTTTGTACTTATATTCAAATAAATTCGGAACATGGTCTTTGTTCTTTTCTTTACCAAGACCGCGCTCGCAACGGTTACCGGAGATGAATCTGCGGTTGTTACCAAAATTATTGATGGTAAGCAGACAGTGGTTGGTACATCCCTGGCAACGGGTGAGACTGGTGGTGTAGGTTAACTCCTCCAGACCCTTTGCATTTAAAGTGGTGGTTTTGTGAGCTTCACTGTGACGTTCTCTTGCCACAAGTGCAGCACCAAAAGCACCCATAATACCTGCAATGTCAGGTCTTATGGCGTCGTGACCACTGATTTTTTCAAAGCTGCGAAGGATGGCATCGTTATAAAAAGTACCACCCTGAACCACAAGGTTTTTACCAAGGTCTGCTGCATCTGTTAATTTGATAACCTTAAACAGGGCATTTTTAATAACAGAGTAGGCAAGACCTGCGGAAATATCGGCAACAGAGGCACCTTCCTTTTGCGCCTGTTTTACCTTGGAGTTCATAAATACGGTACATCGAGTTCCAAGGTCAATAGGATGCTCTGCAAACAGCGCTTCTTTGGCAAAATCCTTTACGGAAAAGTTTAAGCTTTTGGCAAAGGTTTCAATAAAGGAGCCGCATCCGGAAGAGCAGGCTTCGTTTAAAAGAACGGTGTCCACCGTCTGGTCTTTGATTTTGATACATTTCATGTCCTGACCGCCAATGTCTAAAATGCAGTCAACGTTAGGGTTAAAGAACGAAGCAGCATAGTAGTGTGCCACCGTTTCCACTTCCCCCTCATCCAGCATCAAACCGGATTTCATTAAGGCTTCACCGTAACCGGTGGAGCAGGAGTGTACAATTTTAGCGCCCTTTGGCATTAAGGAATACAGTTCCTTTAAAGAGCGAATGGCAGTGGCAAGAGGTTTTCCTTCGTTGCCGCTGTAAAAAGAGTACAACAAAGAACCGTCTTCACCAATCAAGGCAACCTTGGTGGTGGTGGAGCCGGAATCGATGCCAAGGTAACAGTTTCCACGGTAAGTGGAAAGATCCCCTTTTTTCACAGTGGCTCTTTCGTGGCGTTTGGAAAACTGATCATAATCCTCCTGGTCCTTAAAAAGAGGATCCAGTCTTGCAACTTCAAATTCCATATGGATGTCGGAATCCAATTTGTTTACAATGTCAGAAAGTGACATGGTCACATCTTCTTTATAGTTCAGTGCAGAACCGATGGCTGCAAACAAATGGGAATGATCCGGCGCAATAATGTGTTCTTCATCAAGCTTTAAGGTTCTGATAAAGGCCTCTTTCAGCTGAGGTAAAAAGTGCAGTGGTCCTCCAAGGAAGGCCACATGGCCGCGAATCGGTTTTCCCTGTGCAAGGCCGCTGATGGTTTGATTTACCACCGCCTGAAAAATAGAAGCCGCCAAATCTTCTTTGGCAGCACCTTCGTTGATTAACGGTTGAATGTCTGTTTTGGCAAAAACGCCGCAACGGGCTGCAATTGGGTAAATCTCTTTATAGTCTTTTGCATATTCATTTAAACCGGAAGCATCGGTTTGAAGCAGAGAAGCCATTTGGTCAATAAAAGAACCTGTACCACCGGCACAGATACCATTCATTCGCTGCTCGATATTTCCGTTTTCAAAATAGATAATCTTTGCATCTTCACCGCCAAGTTCAATGGCTACATCAGTTTTAGGAGCGTAGTCTGTTAAGGCGGAGGATACGGCGATGACTTCCTGTACAAAAGGAATACCAAGATGTTTTGCAAGGGTCAATCCACCGGAACCAGTAATGATTGGTGCAATTAAGATGTCGTTTGTGATTTCGTATGCCTTTTTTACAAGAGACTGTAAGGTTTCTCGAATGTTGGCATAATGACGTTCATAATCGGAAAAAATAAGTTTTCCCAAAGGATCTAAAACTGCGATTTTAACAGTGGTAGAGCCGATGTCAATTCCCAGTTTGTATAAATTCTCTTTTATCATGTTACTCACCATTTCTTCTTATTTATATATCCGTATAATTTTACGTGTTTCATTATACGACAACAGGTGGTAAAACACAAATATTTTATTACGAATTGTAGCTTAACTTTCGGTAATATGTTTGACAAAGGAGGGGGCGAAAATTATAATTAAAAGGATAGGAGGGAAAACATGAATTTTCTGTACAAAATGGAACGCAAGCTTGGAAAGTACGCGATTCCCAACTTGATTACGTATTTGATCGGGGCTTACGCATTTGGTATTGCACTTTATTTTATAGCTCCTAAAGCACTGGAATATTTAACCCTGGAACCTTATTATATATTGAAGGGCCAGGTTTGGAGACTGATCAGCTGGATTTTCATACCGAGCAGCATCAGTATTTTTACTATTATCATGTTGCTGTTTTATTACAGCATCGGGCGTCAGTTAGAACTGTATTGGGGAGCCTTTCGCTTCAATCTATACATCTTTGGCGCATTGATTTTTACAGATATTGCCGCCATGATTTTGTATGGCGTTCTTTTAAAGATTTACGGCATGGCCATGCCACTGAGTGGTTATTTTAGTACAAGTTACATTAATTTGTCACTGTTTTTGGCCTTTGCAGTATGTTTCCCGGAGATGGAAGTGCGACTGTACTTTTTGATTCCGGTGAAGATGAAATGGATGGCCGTTGTGTACGGCGTGATTATTGCCTACGAAGTGGTGACTTCCGGTTGGGTAGTTCGAACAGCCATTATTGCATCATTGCTGAACTTTATTATTTTCTACCTTTTAACAAGAAATTATAAGAGTATCAGTCCCAAAGAGATTCATCGAAAGAAGAAATTTCATCAACAGGTGAAGACAAGCACACAGAAAACCAAACATAAATGTGCGATTTGCGGAAGAACCGAAGATGACGACCCGACATTGCAGTTCCGTTATTGTTCCAAATGTGCAGGTAACCATGAGTATTGTCAGGATCACCTTTTTACACATAAACACATTACGTTTTAAGTTCTATAAGGATTAAAACAATGCCTAAGAAGCAGGGGGAATTGTAAATGGATTTTTTATCAGGTTTGGAAAAATTTGGATTATCAAATGAAGGCATGAGCCTTTTTGAAGAAGAAAAGAAAACCGAAAACGAAAACGAGGAACAGGAAAAAGAGGTAAAAGCAGAACCGACAGAGGCAGACTTCCTTTTGGATAAATCAGTGCGCTGTCCTATGTGTGAGAAGACTTTCAAAATCAAGCAGGTGAAGAACGGTAGAGTGAAACGTCTTGAGTCAGATAAGGATTTAAGACCGAGACATCAGTACATCGATACTTTGAAGTATTCCATTCAGTCCTGTCCTTATTGCGGATATACCGGTTTGACCAGATCCATCGGAGAATTATCCGGACTTCAGAGAAAGTTGATTCAGGAAAAGATTTGTGACAAGTTTACCGGAGTCAATGAAATCGAAGAATATGACGTATATCCATATGATTACGCCATTGAACGATACAAACTGGCACTTTTTAACAGTGTGGCCAAGAATGGAAAGAACAGTGAAAAAGCGTACCTTTGCCTTTGTATTTCCTGGTTGCTTCGAGGAAAGATTGAAGAAATGCCGGAGGAGATGAAGGAAATCCCATCCATTATCGACAATGCAAAGAACGAAGAGGATGCCTATTACAACCAGGCATATGAGGGATTTTTAAAGGCGATTTCCACAGAGAACTTCCCGATGGTAGGAATGGAAGAAAGTACGGTTATGTACCTTTTATCTGTAATGTCCTACAAACTTGGAAAGCTGGATGTGGCATCCAAATTCCTTTCTTCTATATTAACATCATCAGCCGCAAGCAGACGTATTAAAGATAAGGCATTGGATTTGAAAAACGAAATGATTGACGCAATTAAGAGCGGAAGAGTATAAGATTGGCCTCCCCATGTTTGTGGGGAGGTTTTTTATGGAAAATAATAAGAAAAAGGGGAAAAGAGTGTTGACAAAGAATAGGTAGAGTGTTATCTTCTATTTATGGATGTTAGCACTCTTTTGACTTGAGTGCTAACAGAGAAAAAACAGGAGGAGAGTACATGAGTGAGCAGCTTGAAATGCCATCTTTAGATGACAGAAAAAAGAAGATATTGAATCTTGTAATTAAGAACTATCTTGAAACCGGCGAACCTGTTGGCTCTCGAACCGTTTCGAAACTACTTGATAATTCGTTGAGTTCAGCTACCATTCGAAATGAAATGTCGGATTTGGAGGAGCTTGGTTTTATTGTTCAGCCACATACCTCTGCAGGACGTGTTCCTTCCGATATGGGATATCGTTTTTATGTCAACGAGTTGATGCAGGAGCATGAGAAGAAGGTCCAGGAAATCCAGGAATTTGTGGTTGAAAAGACCGAGAAGATGGAAAAGGTCTTAAAGAAAGTGGTTAAGACCCTGGCGGTAAATACCAACTACGCCACCATGATTACTGCACCAAGTACCAAGCGCAACAAGGTGAAATTCATTCAGTTGTCTGCGTTGGAAGAACAGCAGATCGTTGCCTTGATTGTAATGGAAGGTAACATTGTGAAGAACAAGATCATTGAGTTGGATGAGAACATTGATAATGAAACTGTTTTAAAGCTGAACATTTTATTGAATACAACCTTAAACGGACTTACAAGAGAAGAAATCAATCTTGGAGTCATTGCCAAGATGAAGGAGCAATCCGGTGGCTATTCTCAATTGGTAAGCGATGTGCTTGATGCATTGGCAGAAGCTTTTACCGAGGACGAGGATTTACAGATATACACCAGTGGTGCCACCAACCTGATTAAATATCCGGAACTGGCGGATTCGGAAACGGCAAGTGCACTTTTAGGTGCCTTTGAAGATAAAGATGAACTTGCAGAGTTTATTGCAGAAACCAATGAAGAATTAAAGGATGACGGAATTGTGGTTACCATCGGTAAAGAATCACCGATTCAAACCATGCAGGATTGCAGCGTGGTAACTGCCACCTACGATTTGGGTGATGGGTTATCCGGAAAGATTGGTATTATCGGTCCAAAGCGTATGGACTACGAGAATGTTATGAACAGCCTTAAGAATATGAAAGAGCAGCTGGATTCAACATTCAAAGGAAAGAAAGAAAGGCCTACGGGCAAGGATGAATAGAAGGGAGATATAAGGTGTCAGAGAAGGAATTGAATGAAGAACTTCAGAAAGAAGCGGCGCAAGAGGTTGAAGAAACCGTGAAAGAAGAAGCGAAACAGGAAGATGCCTCTACAAAAGAAAAGAAAGAGGAGGCACCGAAGGAAAAGGCTTCCAAAGGAAAAAAGAAAAAAGAAAAGCCGGATAAGAGAGATGAAAAGATTGCCGAGCTTAATGACAAAGTTACAAGACAGATGGCAGAATTTGATAACTTCCGTAAACGTACGGAAAAGGAAAAGAGCCAGATGTTTGATATGGGAGCAAAGACCATAGTGGAAAAGATTTTACCGGTTGTGGACAGTTTTGAACGTGGTCTTGCCGCTGTTCCGGATGAGCAAAAGGATGATTCTTTTGTGGAGGGAATGGATAAGATTTATAAACAGATGATGGCTTCCTTAGAGGAGGCAGGAGTAAAAGAGATTCCGGCAGTCGGAGAAGAATTCGATCCGGAATTACACAATGCGGTGATGCATGTGGAAGATGAAGAACTCGGTGAAAATGTAGTGGCCGAAGAACTTCAAAAAGGATACCTTTACAAAGACAGCGTGGTAAGACACAGCATGGTAAAGGTTGCAAATTAGTGAAATATGAAATTGTAATAAATGATGATATCATGAAGGAGGAAATAAATCATGGGAAAAATCATAGGAATTGATTTAGGTACAACAAACAGCTGCGTAGCAGTTATGGAAGGTGGTAAACCAACCGTTATCGCCAATACAGAGGGAGCAAGAACAACTCCATCCATAGTAGCATTTACAAAAAGCGGTGAGCGTCTTGTAGGTGAACCTGCAAAACGTCAGGCAGTCACCAATGCTGAGAAAACCATTTCATCCATCAAACGTGAAATGGGTACAGATTTTAAGGCAGCTATCGATGACAAGAAATATTCTCCACAGGAAATTTCAGCAATGATTCTTCAGAAACTGAAATCCGATGCAGAAGGATACCTTGGAGAAAAAGTAACAGAAGCAGTAATTACCGTTCCTGCATATTTTAACGATGCACAGCGTCAGGCAACAAAGGATGCCGGAAAGATTGCAGGACTTGATGTAAAACGTATTATCAACGAGCCTACAGCAGCAGCACTTGCTTACGGACTTGATAACGAGCATGAGCAGAAAATCATGGTATACGATTTAGGTGGTGGTACATTTGATGTTTCCATTATTGAAATCGGTGACGGAGTCATTGAAGTTTTATCCACATCCGGAGATAACAAACTTGGTGGAGACGATTTCGATAAGAAGATCGTTGATTGGATGCTTGCTGAATTCAAGAAAGCAGAAGGCGTAGATCTTAGCACAGATAAGATGGCACTTCAGAGATTAAAAGAAGCTGCTGAAAAAGCAAAGAAAGAATTATCTTCTGCAACAACAACCAACATCAACTTACCATTCATCACTGCAACTGCAGAAGGACCAAAACATTTTGATATGGACCTTACAAGAGCTAAATTTGATGAATTGACACATGATCTTGTTGAAAGAACAGCAACTCCTGTACAGAACGCACTTCGTGATGCAGGTTTATCCGCTTCCGAACTGGGACAGGTACTTTTGGTTGGTGGTTCCACAAGAATCCCTGCTGTTCAGGATAAGGTAAAAGCATTAACAGGCAAAGAGCCAAGCAAGAACTTAAACCCGGATGAGTGTGTTGCACTTGGTGCTTCTATCCAGGGTGGTAAATTAGCAGGTGATGCCGGTGCCGGAGAAATCCTTTTACTTGATGTTACACCATTATCCTTATCCATCGAAACCATGGGTGGTGTTGCAACAAGATTAATTGAAAGAAATACAACAATCCCTACAAAGAAGAGCCAGATCTTCTCTACAGCAGCTGACAATCAGACAGCCGTAGATATTAATGTAGTACAGGGTGAAAGACAGTTCGCAAGAGACAACAAGTCCCTCGGACAGTTTAGATTAGACGGAATCCCACCAGCACGTCGTGGAGTTCCACAGATCGAAGTTACTTTTGATATTGATGCCAACGGTATTGTTAATGTATCAGCAAAAGACCTTGGAACAGGAAAAGAACAGCACATCACCATTACAGCCGGATCCAACATGTCTGATGAGGACATCGATAAGGCGGTAAAAGAAGCTGCTGAATTCGAAGCTCAGGATAAGAAGAGAAAAGAAGCAATCGATACACGTAACGATGCTGACTCCTTCGTATTCCAGACCGAAAAAGCATTAGAAGAAGTTGGTTCTCAGATCGATCCTACCGATAAGAGTGCTGTAGATGCTGACTTGAAGGCGTTAAAAGATTTAGTGGAAGCTCATCCAAACGCTGAGGAAATGACAGAAGATCAGGTTGGAGAAATGAAAGCTGCAAAAGAAAAATTAATGCAGAGTGCTCAGAAAGTATTTGAAAAGGTTTACGCAAATGCCCAGGGTGCTGCCGGAGCACAGGGTGCCGGACCTGACATGGGAGCAAATACACAGGATAGTCAGCCACAGGATGACGTTGTGGATGCAGACTACAAAGAGGTTTAATTGTAGATTATGGCAGAGCAGAAAAGAGATTACTATGAGGTCTTAGGTGTATCTAAGACCTCATCAGATGATGAAATAAAAAAAGCATATCGAAAACTTGCCAAGAAATACCATCCGGATATGAATCCGGGGGACAAAGAAGCGGAGAAGAAATTCAAGGAAGCTTCGGAAGCATATGCCGTATTATCTGACGCCGAGAAACGAAGACAGTATGATCAGTTTGGTCATGCTGCTTTCGACGGTTCCGCAGGTGCCGGCGCCGGAGGTTTTGATTTCTCCGGAATGGACATGGGAGACATTTTTGGCGATATTTTTGGAGACTTATTCGGAGGCGGCGGTAGAAGCCGTAATTCCAATGGGCCTCGTCGCGGAGCCAATCTTAGAGCCACCGTTCGTATTTCTTTTGAAGAGGCAGTTTTTGGATGCGAAAAAGAAATCGAAATCGTTTTAAAGGATGAATGTACCAAGTGTAACGGAACCGGTGCAAAACCGGGAAGTTCACCGGTTACATGTACCAAATGTGGCGGAAAGGGAAAGATTGTTTATACGACCCAGTCTCTTTTTGGCACCATGCAAAATGTACAGACCTGTCCTGACTGTAACGGTAGCGGAAAAATTATCGTTGACAAATGTCCGGATTGCCACGGAACCGGTTATGTTTCATCCAAGAAACGCATTTCTGTTTCTATTCCGGCAGGTATTGACAGCGGTCAGTCCATTCGAATTCGCGAAAAAGGTGAACCTGGCGTAAACGGAGGCCCAAGAGGAGATCTTCTTGTGGAAGTATACGTAAGCCGTCATCCGATTTTTGAGCGTCGTAACTTCGATCTTTACTCCACGGTTTCCATGACCTATGCCCAGGCAGTGCTTGGTGGAGAACTTCGAATCAAAACCATCGACGGAGAAGTGGCATACGATATTGCACCTGGAACACCGACAGATACCAGAATCCGCTTAAAAGGAAAAGGAGTTCCATCACTTCGGGATAAAAACACCCGTGGTGACCACTACGTAAACCTTGTGGTTGACGTACCTACAAGCGTAAGCAAAGAAGCTCAGGAAGCTTTGCGACACTTTGATGAGTTAACCTCCAATTCCCTGAAAAACAATTCCGGATTGGCCAAGGAAGAAGAAAAAACCGACAAAAAGAAAAAGAAAAAAGGCTTCTTTTAATACATGAAAAGTACAATCGTCAACTTGAAAATTCGTACAAGATATTGTATACTCTTGATAAACAGGACACAATTTATACATGGATGTACGCTAGTTACGGGTTTGAGTTATTAAGTACGAAAGTTGAAGGTGAAGTACATGGATCAGCCAGTATATACGGTAAAGACAGAACAAGAACTTTTGCATAAGTTTCTGTTTCAGGATACCATTGAGTTCGAGAAAGAGAAAGAAGAAATCAGTAACCAGCGTAAGGAGCTGGAGGAAGAAAGACTTCAACTAGAAAGAGATAAGCGTGAATTTGATCGACGAATGGAATACGAGAAGAAGAGGATGGAGCGTGAAGCTGAACTTTTCAAAATGAAATGGAGTCTTCTTGAGAAGGAAACAGTTCGTTTGGCAGAGGAACGTAACGAATTAAACTATAAAATGAACGAGTTCCGTGAAGAAGTTCTTGAGGGCGTGAATGACCCGCAGATGTCATGCAGCTTATTATTCCGCGGAGTAACCAACGAACTTGCGTTGAAGAAACGCTACAAGGATCTGATGAAGATATATCATCCGGACAATGTGGCCGGGGATAATAATGTTGTTTTGGAGATTTCCAAAGAATATGAGGACATGAAATTGCAATTTCGCTCCAGATATTAAGAACGTAATATAGGCACAAAGGCTATGGCTTAGAATACATCTAAGACCATAGCCTTATTTTTATTGAATCACCTTGATTATATTTTTTATCTCATCGGTTCCAAGAGGCGCATTGGATCCTTCCAGTGTAATCATCAATTGTTTTCCCAGCATAATGCCGTTCTTATTATAGGTCTTCAACTTTATAATGGCATTTCTCATATAACTGATATCATCCATCATACCCAAATGTTCCAAATAAATCTCTTCCCTCTGTTTTATCTTAAGAATCGTAAAATCCGGATAGACAGTGATACCGTTTTTCAGTTTTAAAGGATGTTCATATTTGTAAGGAATCCCATATTGAGCAAGGGCGTTTGCAATGGTCAACTCCGATTTGGACCGAACCCGCTCCCCCTTTGCCGTGATGTAGCAGGTGTCATTGGAAATAAAATCCTTCCCTTGGTATGGCTCCGCCAGCCACGCCGCCACGTAATCCTCATCGCTGCAATCAACGGGATTGATGTATTTTTTTGCCTCCGGTGGGTAACAATCGTACAGTTCCCGAATGTCATGGGAGAGAGCACCTGATTTTTTCAGAAAGGATTGAATGCTTGAAGCTTCTTTTTTCAGGAGTTTCAGGCATTTTTCATCATAAGACTTTTGCAACAGGGCTTTGATTAGGGGTTTTCTTTTCTTGGAAATATAGGTGCCGGTTTTATCTCGTGTATCCCTTCGTAAATAGAATTGCACCCTGTTTTTTGACGTTAAAATATGAATCTTACCATCCGGCACATGCGCCAGTGATTTCTCTGTTTCCCGCATGGCAGTGGTTAATTCCTCGAGACGTTTTTTTGCTTCGCTATATATATTTGATGGGTTTAACATAAGTATCATCTCCTTTTCTTGTTTAAGTTAGAATATTGATTGGTGTTTTGGGGGAGGAGCAACGGAAATTGTGGAAATGGGGAAATTCGATGTATGTTTTCTGGTTTAGGTTGGGGTATAAGCAACGAAACTGAGAGAAATAAGAAATCCCGATGCATTTAACCCGGGATAGGTAAGGGTATAAGCAACGAAATTGAGAAAAATAAGAAATCCCGATGCATTTAGCCCGGGGCAGATAAGGGTATAAGCAACGAAACTGAGAGAAATAAGAAATCCCGATGCACTTAACCCGGGGCAGATAAGGGTATAAGCAACGAAACTGAGAGAAATGAGAAATCCCGATGCC
>JAILCP010000101.1 GCA_024680055.1 Lachnospiraceae bacterium
GTTAAATCGTAATCCACAAGGGTGCTGTCATTATAAAAGTAAGCAACTTCCTTTAATCTTCTTGTGGTGAGTCCTTTTAAGACCACACCGCCGGATCTATTATATGCAGCAATGGCATGTATAATCTGGTCCTGATAATAATTGGATAATCCGTTAACAAAGAAAGCTCGAATGGAACTTCCCTCAAAATTGGCGGTGCCCACATTATAGGTAAAAGAAACCAAGGCATCGAATTGTCTTTGGGTAACCTCTTCCGGTGCTACTGCCACCATGTTATTAACTGCAATCTCTGCTGTTTTCAAATCTTCTTTTAGCAACTCCACCGCTTCTTCTTCGGTAATTACCATATCTTCTTCCACATCTGCTCCGTAATGTCCGTAACCAATGGTGTAATAAGCCTCTGTGGAAACTGCCTTATATGCCTCAAGTCGCAGACCTTCAAACTGCTTGATCATGGTGACGCCCTCATCTGAGGTTACCATGTTCGCAGTTGCTTTTCTGGTTGTCCCACGGAAGCTTTTTTGATTATAAATCACATCTTCCGGGTGATCCTCGCCGTCGATGCATTTTCCGCTTCCGTCAGTAGCCATATTGTAGGTGGCACTTTTTGCCAGGGAAACACTTTCCTGAGATCCCACACATTCTATCATCATAACGCACGCCAATATAAGACTTACGATTTTTCTTGCACTGTTCTTCATGCCATACTCCTAAACTCTATAAAATATACTGCAGCTGGGTAAGAATATCCGATGCCAGCATGGCATGAGCACTTTTCTCTTCCACGTATCTGTCTGCTGCCATTCCGTGAAGGCACACACCCACGCAAGCTGCGTCCATTGGTTCTAAGCCCTGTGCTGCCAGCCCGGCTATTATTCCGCTCAATACATCGCCGGATCCACCGGTGGAAAGAGCCGAGTTGCCTGTCATGTTAATATACAAATCATCCTGATCGGACACCAGAGTTCTTGCATCTTTTAACACCAAAACATTTCCCTTGCTGAAATTTAAGGCAGCCTCCTGCATATGACTGGAAATCCATTCTACCTCAGCCCCACACAAACGGCTCATTTCCGCAAGGTGTGGAGTTAAAATAATGTTCTCCGACAGTTGTAACTTTCGGTCTCCCTCACCGTTTATTTCAAAATATTCTTCCTTTTTGGATAAAAGGTTTAATCCATCTGCATCTATTATAACCGGCACATACTCTTTTGTCTTGTGCCACTGTAAAACCAGATCCAGCAACTGATTGGCCGTATTATCCAAGGAAAGTCCGGGACCAATCACCACGGAGGTGGCTGTATTTAAAATTCCTTTTATTTCTTCTATCTTGTTTTCACTAAGACTATCTTCTTCATATGTTGTAATTAAAGCCTCCGGCAATTTTCCGGATAACGCAGTTCTGTTTACCGCTGCCGTAATAATATGCACCAGTCCGCTACCTACCCGATATGCTCCTTCTGCTGCAAAATAGCAGGCACCACACATTGTCCTTGATCCGCCGATGACCACGGTCTTGCCAAAGGTGCCCTTGTGGGTTCTTCCACTTCTTTTTGGCAGCATGTCCTTAATTTGATCTTTGGCATAGGTATAGGCCATTGGAGCCACCATATTCACCGCCTTCTTTGGAAAACCAATATCAATGGCTTCCACCTTTCCGGCATATTCGGTTCCCGGATACAGCACCAGACCACATTTTAAGAGTCCAAAGGTTACGGTAATATCTGCTCGCACCGCAATTCCCATAACTTCTCCGGTAGTGGCATTGATTCCTGACGGTATATCTGCACTGACGACCTTTGCCCCACTGGCATTGATTTCTGCTATCCATGTCTTGTATTTTCCGGTGATTTCTCTTGACAATCCCACGCCAAAAATACAATCCACAATAATATCGTACTGGAACAAATCCACATCTTTTTCTTCCACGATTGGAATGTCGGAATTCTTGGCTATGCGACACTGAATCTCCATTTCTGAAGTGAACTTTTCTTTCTCTCCGATAATTAAAATCTTTGCCTGAATCCCTTTTTCCCAAAGATTTCTGGCACAGGCAACCCCGTCTGCACCATTATTTCCACTTCCGCATACCACCAGTACCTTTGTAAATTCATCACAACTTTTTCGAATAGTCCAGGTAAGTGCCGATGCTGCATTTTCCATTAGAACAAGGGACGGAATCCCTATTTTTTCTATTGCCACCTGGTCTATGGCCTTTGCCTCTGCTCCTGTTGCAATTCTTATCTTTTTCATCACGGTACACCTCCTGTTTTATTTTAATTGGTGGTTTCTATTTTTTCCTCTACCTTCATAATAACCTTCAGTCGTTCCAAAATATTATCGTTTTCAAAATCCTCAATATCTATTACCGCAATCTGCAACTGGGCTGCCCGATGTCGTGCCACCGCATTGCAATGTTCTGTGGTTGCAATCACTGCCTTGGCGCCCTTGCCTCCAAAACGGTCTGCCAAAATAGCCAACTCATTTAATGCCCTGGTTTTTACGTCACAGGCCTTGCAGCTAATAAAAAGAGGCACTACTCCTCTGGTGGCTACCACATCGATTTCATTGCTGACCCCGGCCTGTTTTACCGCTACATCCCAGTCCACCACTGCGGAACTTACCACATCCTCAAAAATATTGGCTTTCTCGCACATGGCATACATATACAATTCCAAAACCGATCCTACATCCCGAAGCCAGCTTCGGATTTGATGGTCCTTAAAGGTAAAAGACACATTTTCCTCCTCCACTGCTACATTGGTTAAATATCCAATCTCTTCCAAATCCCTGAAAAGTTCCAAATTGGCGCGAACTTCGCTTCCGGTTTCACTTTTCTGGATACAACTGCCCTTTACATTTAAGGCCACTTTTTCCCCTTTTCCTCCCTGGGAAATTCGCTGGAAAAAGGTAATATCCGACGCCCAGGTCTTTTTATGTTTTAAGAATATCCTGAAAAAATCCTCAAATGTATCCATATAACTATGAAGTTTCTTGTTATCCACACGACCTTTTCTCAATTCCCCTCCGGCCATGCGAAAAAAATCTTCTACCTTATATTTCAAGGTACAAGGCATTCCTTCTGCAAATTCTGCATTATTAATATCATAAAACTTATTTTTCCTTCTGGAATAGGTCAACGTCGGTACCCCGGTTTCATTACAAAACATACCTGCAGCAATCAATGCCGCATCGGTACCACCGGTAACATCCAATACACAGTCCGGATTTTCCTGCTCAATCTTTAATAACTGATTATAGATCTTATTGGTTTTGTAAAAACTGCTTTCTATAAAATCAATTTGTCCATCAAAGCCACGATAGTCAAAAAAGTCTCTCATCACTTTTAATTTGTTTTTATTCTGGGCCACCTCTGTGGGACACAGATAAATGATTTTGGACGGATGAAAGGTTTCCGGCCCAATCACATTCTCAATGGCTCTGTCGTCGTACAATTCGATCAATGTTTCCATGTCATATATCCTCTAATCTCGACTTATAGAATCTCATTTTCATTATAGACCTTTCCGGCTGTATATATCAATTTTAATTTTAAAAAAAGCTGTTGCACTAACTTCTTAGTGCAACAGCCCTATTCTTATATGGTTCTGTTTTCTATTATTTAACGTTGAATGCCTGCATTCCAGGATATACTGCTGCCTCGCCAAGTTCTTCTTCAATACGAAGTAACTGGTTGTATTTTGCAACACGCTCACTTCTTGAAGGAGCACCTGTCTTAATCTGGCAAGTATTTAATGCAACTGCAAGGTCTGCAATTGTTGTATCTGCTGTTTCTCCGGAACGATGGGATGTAACAGCTGTGTAGCCTGCCTTGTGAGCCATCTTAATAGCCTCTAATGTTTCGGAAACAGATCCGATCTGGTTTAACTTAATAAGGATGGAGTTTCCACATCCGTTCTTGATACCTTTTTCAAGACGCTCTGTATTTGTTACAAATAAGTCGTCTCCTACTAACTGAACCTTGTCTCCAAGTCTTTCGGTAAGCTTCTTCCAGCCTTCCCAGTCCTCTTCGTCAAGAGCATCTTCAATAGAAATAATTGGGTATTTGTCAACAAGTGATGCCCAGTGCTCGATTAATTCTTCAGAAGTATATTCTGTTCCTGCCTTTGGAAGTTTATAGTGACCTTTTCCTTTTTCACTCTTCCACTCAGAAGATGCTGCATCCATAGCAATCATGAAGTCTTTTCCAGGTTCATATCCGGCCTTCTTAACTGCCTCTAAAATGGTTTCGATGGTTTCTTCATCGCTGGATAAGTTCGGAGCAAATCCACCTTCATCACCAACAGATGTAGCAAGACCTTTCGCCTTTAAGATAGATGCAAGTGCATGGAACACTTCAGCACACCATCTTAAGCACTCTTTAAATGAAGGAGCACCAACCGGCATAATCATAAATTCCTGAGTATCAACAGTATTGGTAGCATGAGCTCCACCGTTTAAAATGTTCATCATTGGTACAGGAAGTCTGTTACCCTGAATTCCTCCGATAAAACGATAAAGAGGAATCTGAAGTGCAGTTGCTGCTGCACGACAGGAAGCGATGGAAACAGCTAAAATAGCATTTGCTCCAAGTTTGGATTTATCTTTGGTTCCATCAGCCTTGATCATAGCTGCATCAATTGCATAGATATCAGATGCATCCATACCGATAATTGCCTGAGCAATTGGTCCGTTGATGTTTTCAACAGCTTTGGTAACACCTTTTCCTAAATATCTTCCTTTATCTCCGTCACGAAGCTCTAATGCTTCAAATTCTCCGGTAGAAGCACCACTTGGTGCAGTACCTCTTGCAACTGTACCGTCAATCAGGGTTACTTCTGCTTCTACAGTAGGATTTCCTCTGGAGTCTAAAATTTCTCTTCCGACAACTTTTTCAATTTCTAAATAATTCATATTCAGAACCTTCCTTCCTAATTATTTTATATATCTTCCCACCCTATTCCCCATTGGGTCACAGAGTAGATATTTCTAGCAACTAACGTCACTGTTAGCATACCTTATGGTTTTGAGACTGTCAAGAATGAAACGATGTCCCGTCCTCAATCGGTATATTTTCCACCTTATTTACAATAAAAATACCCATGCAAACCAGAACCAGTGCCACAATAGAACCCACTCCCAGGGAATCTTTTTCATCTAAAAGCAGTGCGGAAAGCACCACCCCAAAGATTGGATTGGTAAACCCAAAAATGGCCACTCGGGAAATGGGATTATGTTTTAGCAAAATTCCCCACAAAGAGTATGCCACTGCCGAAACCATGGCCAGGTATAAAATCATGGAGATGGCCGGAATGTTGGCACTTCCGTTTTTTTGCAGAAAAGAAACGTGACCTCCAAATGCTCCTCCCACCAGAAAAAGAAACAAACCGCCCAGTAAAAACTGGTATCCGCTAAGCATCACCGGGTCCTCCTCTTTTCCGAATTTCTTTATAAAACCGGAGGATAACGCATAGGACATGGCAGAAATAAAGATAAAGCCCTCTCCTGCAAAGTGGAGACTGGTGTCCATACTGCCCCCGGTAAGGTTCACCAGCACCACGCCCATAAAACCAATGGCGCAACCCACCACTTTTTTCATGGTAAGTTTTTCCTGGTGAAAAACAAAAGCTGAAATTAAAAGTGATCCAAACACATTGAAGGATGTGATAATGGAAGATTTTACCCCGGTGGTTCTTGCAAGGCCCACGTAAAAAAACAAATACTGCACTATGGTTTGAAAAATGGCCAGAATAATAATTTTGTAAATGGCCTTTTTATTTGGAAGCAGGTTTTTTTTCTGGGCGCAGCTTCCAATTATAATTACTAAAATACCTGCCAAGGTAAAACGGATTCCCGCATACAAAATCTGGGTGGCAGTATCAGAATTTTGCACACCGGTCCACTCATATCCAAGCTTGATGCCCGGAAAGGCGGTTCCCCACAGGGCGCAGCAAAGCAGGGCGCACAACGTTACCACCACCGGGTTTTCCATAATATTTTTACTTTTTGTCTGATCCATATAATTCCTTTCTTTTTAACCTTTTAAGTACGGCGCTGTTACAGAATCCTTGCACGCAAAAATTTCTTCCGGAATACCTGCATACAATAGTTTTCCACCTTCGTTACCGCCTCCCGGTCCGATTTCCACAACATAATCCGCATTTTTCAACACTTCAAGATTATGTTCTATTAAATACATGCTATTTCCTGCATCCACCATTTCATGAAACAGATTCAGAATGTTTTTGATGTCACAAAGGTGAAGACCGTCCGTTGGCTCATCCAAAACAAAAACTTCACCCTCTGTTCGCAAATAAGATGCCAGCTTCATTCGCTGCAGTTCACCTCCGGATAAGGTGCTTAGTGCCTGGTTTAAATGGAGATAAGAAAGTCCTACCCGCATTAATGGCTGCAGCTTTTTGGCCACCGCTGTACCCTCAAACCATTGTATTGCTTTTTCCACACTTAAATCCATCACCTGAGCGATGTTCATGCCGTCCACCTCATAAGCCAAAACATCAGAGGAATAACGAAGTCCGTTGCACGCCTCGCAAGTGGTTTCAATATTATCCATAAACGCCATCTCGGAGACAATAATGCCTTTTCCGCCGCACACCGGACACTTTCCTTTTCCGTTAAAAGAAAACATGGCCGGTTTTTGTCCACATCTTTTGGCAAAAATCTTTCGAATCTCATCTGCTGCACCGATGTAGGTTGCAGGCGTGGAGCGAAGTGAGATACCAATATTGTTTTGGCTGATGTAAATGGCGTCCGGTACCATTTTACAAAAACTGTCCATTAAGGAACTTTTTCCGGAGCCGGCTACTCCGGCAATTACGGTTAGTACCCCTTTTGGCAGGTCTACGTCTACGTTTTTCAGGTTATGATAATTAACATCTCGCAATTCATACCATCCGGTAGGCTTTCGTACGGTATTCTTTATGGTGGTATGTTCTGCAAGCTTTAACAGATTTCCTGTTTTGGTACCACTGTCCAGCAACTCTTTATAAGTACCTTCAAATAACACCTGTCCACCTTCATTACCTGCTTCCGGTCCCATATCCACAATATGATCCGCCTCTTTGATCATTTCTTTATGATGCTCCACTAAGACCACAGTATTTCCGGCATCTCGCAACTTTTTTACCGCAGAGAGCATTCGGTGGATATCATGGCTGTGAAGTCCCACACTTGGCTCGTCCAAAATATACAACATGTCAGACAGTGAAGAATTGAGATATTTCGCGATTTTACAGCGCTGAGCCTCTCCTCCGGATAGGGTGGACAGACCACGGTCAAGGGAAATATAGTCAAGTCCAATGTCAATCAGCGCCTGTATTCTTGTACCCAAAGTTTTTTTAATGTCCACTGCCAGCGGATTTTCAATGTTGGAAAGCCACTGTTTTAAATCCAGCAGGGGTAGAGCTGCTGCCTGCGCGATATTTATTCCCTGTATTTTACAGGAGCGGACCCGTTCATTTAATCTGGTTCCCCCACAATCAGGACAGATTCCCCGATTGGTCATGGGATCCAATATTTCCCTGTGAAGTTTTCCTTCATCGGATTTTAATACGCTTCGATACATGCGATGAACAAGACCTTCGTATTTGGCAGACTTTGGCCAACCCTCCGGAGGATTTTTCAGCTTGATCTGCGGAGAGTTTAAAAACAGCTCCAATTCTTCTTCTGTATAATCTTTTATCTTCTTATTTAAATCAAACAATCCGCTGTTGGCGTATCTTATCCAACGCCATTGTCCGGGTTCAAAAGCCACGTAATTAATCACTCCCGGATCGTTTAAGCATTTATCAAAATCCACTAACTTATGTACATCCAGCTCGTTGATTTCCCCAAGTCCGTCACAACGTGGGCAGCTGCCGCTTGGATGGTTAAAAGAAAAAGCATCCGAATATCCTACAAAAGGCTCTCCGCATCTGGAAAACAAAAGCCTTAATAAGGTATAGGTATCTGTATAAGTTCCAACGGTGGAACGTTGATTCTGTGATGGTTTCTTCTGGTCAATCACAATGGCCACCGGTAAGTTCTCAATATGTCCCACGTGGGGCCGTCCGTATTTTGGCAAATAATTTTGCACAAATCCAGGGAAGGTTTCATTTAACTCCCTTCTTGACTGGGCCGCAATGGTATCAAGCACCAGGGAAGATTTTCCGGAACCTGATACTCCGGTAAAAACCGTTAGTTTATGTTTTGGTACCTCTATGGTAATGTGCTTTAAGTTATTTTCGTAAGCATCCACAACTTTAATATTCTCTGACACGCATTTTCTCCTTTATCCTCATTTTTCTCATTATAGCATAAAAAAACCTAAGGGTAACTCAGACCCTTAGGTTTTCCGTTCTTTATGAAGTTTTATTTGTGACATCCGCCATGGCAGCTTCCACAATCACCGCCACAACCAATATGCTCACCTCGTTTACGCGCTTTTATCATGTAGCGAACAATGGCCGCTACCATCGCTACGAGTATAAGTACTACAAAAGCTGTACCCATAATTCATTACCTCTATTTTGCGTTGTATTTATCCTTACGAACAAGTCCGTATACAATAAGACAAATTCCTGCAATACCAAAAATTGTTCCAAATGTGAAACCTTCACCGGTAAATACCTTACCTACCTGATAGCAGATAAGTGCAACAATCCATGCAAATCCACACTGATATCCAATGGCAGTCCAGAACCATTTTGTATTGTTCATTTCACGCTTGATGGCACCCATAGCTGCAAAACATGGTGCGCAAAGAAGGTTGAATGCAAGGAATGCAAAACCGGATGCTGCTGTAAATGCTGCTGCCATAGTTGCGTATACATCTCCGGAAGCTCCGTAGATAATACCAAGAGTACCAACAATGTTCTCTTTTGCAACAAGACCTGTAACAGAAGCAACAGTTGCCTGCCAGTTACCAAATCCAAGTGGTGCAAATAACCAAGCAAATGCTTTACCAACAGTTGCAAGGAAGGAAACATCAATCTGATCCTCCTCTAACATCTGGATTGATCCATCAACCATTCCGAAGAAGGTAAGGAACCAAATAACGATGGTGGAAAGAAGGATGATTGTACCTGCCTTCTTAATGAAGGACCATCCACGCTCCCACATGCTACGAAGAACGTTACCGAGTGTTGGCCAGTGATATGCCGGAAGCTCCATTACAAATGGTGCAGGGTCTCCTGCGAAAAGTTTTGTCTTCTTTAACATAATACCGGAGATAATAATTGCTCCGATTCCAAGGAAGTAAGCTGATGGTGCTACCCAGGAAGCTCCACCGAAAATAGCTCCTGCTACCATTGCGATAAATGGAAGTTTTGCTCCACATGGAATAAATGTTGTTGTCATAATTGTCATCTTACGGTCTCTGTCACTTTCAATGGTACGTGACGCCATAATACCCGGAATTCCACATCCGGTACCGATTAACATCGGGATAAAAGATTTTCCGGATAAACCGAATTTTCTAAAGATACGGTCCATGATAAATGCTACACGAGCCATATATCCACAAGCCTCAAGGAAGGCAAGGAAAATAAACAGAATTAAAATCTGTGGTACGAAACCAAGTACTGCACCTACACCGGCAACAATACCGTCAAGAATAAGGCTCTTAACAACATCGTTACAATGTGCAGCGTCCAATGCACTTTCAACGAAAACAGGTACACCCGGAATCCAAATACCATAGTCTGCAGGATCCGGTTCTTCTGTAGAATCCATGTAACTCTTTGCTTCTTTGTAATCCTCTAAAGAAGCTGTTTCATAAGTAACTTCCAATGTTTCCTCATCCTCTACCGGATATTCGAAATCACCGGTTGGCTTTTTACCGTTTTCTTCAACATAAGCATCATATCCGTCAACGATTAACTGGTTGCCTGCGTATTCATCCGCATCTTCTGTGTATGCGCTTGTACCGATTGCAAATAAATGCCATCCGTCACCAAACACACCGTCGTTTGCCCAGTCTGTAGCCCATCCACCTACGGTGGTTACGGAAATATAATAAACAAGATACATTACAATGGCAAAAATAGGAAGTGCAAGCCATCTGTTGGTAACTACCTGGTCGATTTTATCGGAAGTAGTCATTCCCTTTGCTGCCTTTTTTACGCATCCGTTAATAATGGTTCCAATGTAATTGTAACGCTCTCCTGTGATAATAGATTCTGCATCATCATCCAATTCCTTTTCACAGGATTCAATATCTTTATTAATGTGAGCAATCACATCCTGAGAAAGTCCAAGCTTTTCCTGGATCTTTTCATCACGCTCAAATAACTTGATTGCATACCATCTCTGAACATTTTCATCTGTCATATCATGTAAGCAAAGTTCTTCAATGTGTGCAAATGCATGTTCCACAGAACCTGCAAATCTATGTTTTGGTGACTGAGGATCTGCTTCTCTTGCAGCTTTTATTGCACAATCCACAATCTCTTTTAATCCTCTGTTTTTAAGAGCGGAAATCTCGACAACCGGAACACCGATTTCTTCTGAAAGTTTCGCTGTATTAATCTTATCACCGTTTTTCTCAACAACATCCATCATGTTGATGGCGATAACCACCGGAATACCAAGTTCCACAACCTGTGTTGTAAGATAAAGGTTTCTTTCCAGGTTGGTACCGTCAATCACGTTAATGATTGCTTCCGGCTTCTGATCGATTAAATAGTTACGAGATACAACCTCTTCCAATGTGTATGGAGAAAGAGAATAAATACCCGGAAGGTCCACAATGGTTACTTCCTTATTACTCTTATACTTTCCTTCTTTATACTCTACCGTTACTCCGGGCCAGTTACCTACGAACTGGTTGGATCCGGTAAGAGCATTAAATAACGTTGTTTTACCGCAGTTTGGGTTTCCTGCAAGTGCTATACGAATTCCCACTTTCTAATCCTCCTTTATAATAATCATCTCTGCATCGGCTTTACGAACTGAAAGTTCATAACCTCTTACGGTTACTTCGACCGGATCTCCAAGTGGAGCAATTTTACGAACATAGATTTCTACGCCTTTGGTGATTCCCATATCCATAATTCTTCGCTTTACAGCACCTTCACCGCTTATTTTAGCAACAGTAACTGTTTCTCCAACATTTACATCACGCAATGTTTTCATAGTTTCTCTCCTTAAACAAATATTTTTTGAGCCAGCTGTTTGTCAACGGCCACTCTTGACTCTTTGACATTCACGATTACATTACCGGAAATCTCATTTACAACTGTAACGTACGCTCCCGGTACAAATCCCAGCTCCTGTAAGTGTCGTTTCACTTCCTCGGAACCACCGATTCTTTTAATCATTTGCTCTTCGCCTGCCGGCGCAACTACTAATGGCATCATAAATTTATTCCCTTCTGCCCGTTATTGCGTTTAGTCCCAGCGAACCACGACTACCCGCGCCTATCGTTGGTTATTCATATCTAACCCAATATAATTTATCACTATTTCCTTCTAATTTCAAGGAAAAATACCAAATTTATGCTTTTTCTATATATTAAATTCTTATATTCACATTTTTACCCAAAAATATTTTTATTGCTGTGCAACAAAAAACAGCCACCCCAAGTCTCCTTAGGATGGCTGTATAAATTTTTCTTACTCCTGTACGTATGGCATAAGTGCAAGATGTCTTGCTCTCTTAATTGCTACAGTAAGTGCTCTCTGATGTTTTGCACAGTTTCCTGTGATTCTTCTTGGTAAAATCTTACCACGCTCAGAGACATATCTCTTTAACTTGTTTGTATCTTTATAATCGATTACGTTGTCAGTTCCGCAGAAAACACAAACTTTCTTTCTTCTATGCATTCCGCCACGTCTCTTTGGTCCGTCTGCTTTAAAAGCCATGATGTTACCTCCTATAAATTTACGGTTGTAAATCCAACCTTCTTCATTTCATTAAATCAATTGTGGACTAGTTAAAAGGCAATTCCTCGTCTAATCCGTCCGGGATGTTCATAAATCCATCCCCTACCGCAGAACTTGGTGCTGGGGCACTTTGCTGTGCATGATAATTGGAATTATTATCACTTGCCGCCTTGCTTTCCGCAAATTCCTGCTGTTCAACCACTACATCGGTAGTGTAAATTCTCTGTCCATCACGCTCATAGCTTCCGGTCTGAATACGACCTTCCACTACAATCTTGGTTCCCTTATGAAAATACTTTTCAGCAAATTCTCCGGATCTTCCAAATGCAACACACTGAATAAAGTCTGCACTCTGATCTCCGTCTCTCTTGAAACGACGATCTACAGCCAATGTATATCTTGCAACCGCTGTGGACTGTTCACCCTGTGAATATCTCACTTCCGGGTCTCTTGTAAGGCGTCCCATTAAAATAACTTTGTTCATACGATATATTCTCCTCTATTTAGGCTTCGTCTGCTCTAACGCATAAGTATCTGATTACGCCTTCTTCAATACGAAGACGCTCTTCAAGCTTAGCCGGAGTTGCAGCTTCTGCGTCAAACTGAATAAAGTAATAAAAAGCTTCTGTCATCTTCTGAATTTCATAAGCTAATTTCTTCTTACCACAATCTTCAACATTTGTGATTGTGCCGCCGAAACGAGTAACCATTTCTTTTACTTTCTCGAGTTTAGCGCTTCTAGCTTCATCCTCTAACTTCACGCTGAGAACGACTGCTAATTCATATTTGTTCATGCGAATTGTACCTCCTTTTGGTCTCTGGCCCCCAAACTTTAAATTGGGAACAAGGAAAAATTTAATATATCACGAGTAGATATAATATCATAAATCCTCTTTCGATTCAAGTATTTTTTTGATATTCTTTTCCACCTTCACTCGTGGCAACATTAGCATATGACCGCACTTGTCGCATTTTATACGAAAATCCGCACCAACACGCAATACTTCCCAGGAATCGCTTCCACATGGATGTGGTTTTTTCATTATAATATGATTTCCTACCTGTATATTCATACTACTCCTTTAAACCATCAACCGCCTGCTTCATTACCTTTGCAATGTCATCTTGTATCAGTAAATCCGCCATAGCATCCTGGCTTGTTGCGCTTTTATTTATAAGTACCAAATGCTTTCCTCTAAAATACTGCACCAGTCCTGCAGCCGGATACACCACAAGGGAAGTTCCTCCTATTATTAAGGTATCCGCATGGGCTATGGCATTTACGGAAGCTTCAATGGTTCTTGTATCCAATCCCTCTTCATATAAAACCACATCCGGTCTCACTTTTCCTCCGCATGCATCACAAATAGGCTCTCCCTCAGACTCTATAATGTAGGAAACGTCAAATCTCTTATGACAATTCAAACAATAATTGGAAAGTGTGGTTCCATGCAGTTCGTAAACCACCTTGGAGCCTGCCTTTTGATGAAGACCGTCGATGTTTTGAGTAACAATGGCGTCCAGTTTTCCCATTTCTTCCAGAGCCGCCAATGCCTTATGACAATCATTTGGCTTTGCATCCGGGTACAAAAGGTTCTTTTTATAGAAATCGTAAAATTCTTCCGGGTGCTGCATCAAAAAACTATGGGAAACAGCTTCCTCCGGGGAAAAATTGCGATTCAGTTTCTTACTGTATAATCCGTTGGAGCTTCGAAAATCCGGAATGTTACTTGCGGTGCTTACACCGGCTCCTCCGAAAAATACAATGTGGTTGCTTTCTTTCAAGATCTGTGTTAATCTCTCTACTTTTTGATCCATACTTTACACCACCTTTATATAAAAATTGCATTTTCCATCATTGTGATGTATAATGCCTTAGACATTAGACAAAACAATTATAACACATAAAAACAAAAGAGTATTAGAGTAATTGACATGAAATCATTCAAATTTAAATTTAAACCAAAAAAACTAAAATTGAATATACCTTTTATTCAAAAGGCCAAAACTAAATATCGAAATTTTAAATCCGGACTTAAACATCCGGAGCTTTTTTCTTTAGCAATGCTGTATTTGGTGGTCCCAATTCTTTTGAATTTAATCATTACCTGTTTGGAATTGAAATCACCAATCCAGGGCGTTTTATTTATTTTTAAAAGACCGTATGCCTTTTTGGCAAACACCCTTATTTTGTTAATGACCTATTCCTTTACATTATTATTAAGGAAGCGTCGCTTCTGGGTGACTGTGGTTACTTGTATATGGATGATCTTTGGTATCGCCAATTTCGTTTTACTGTGTAACCGTGTTACACCTTTTACCGGAAACGACCTGGTACTGATTGATGCATTGTTTGATGTATTGCAAAAATACTTCAACACTTTCCAGATTATATTGATTTGTATTCTGGCAGTGCTTGGACTGATTGCCCTGGTTATTATTTTCTTCCGTACGCCAAAGGAAAAGTTTTATAAGCTTTACTACTCCATTCCTGCCATTGTTATTATGATTGGACTTGGCATTGGAAGTGTAGAACTTGGTACCGCCACCGGTTTACTGGAAGCTCAGTTTGCAGAATTGTCTGCAGCCTACAGAAACAACGGTTTTGTATACTGTTTTACCAACAGTTTGATTGACACCGGTGTTTCCAAGCCAAAAGATTATTCCGCACAGTCCATGAAACAGCTGGTTGAAAATGACAACGCCACATTTTTTGATGATAAAGCGGACAAGAAACCAAATATTATTTTTGTACAGTTGGAATCCTTATTTGATATTCAGGAATTAAACGATGTGGAATTTTCCGATACCGTTTTACCTAATATTAATCGTCTGCAGAAAAAGGGAGGCGGCCTTTTTACCGTTCCTGTCATCGGTGCCGGAACCGTAAATACTGAATTTGAGGTTCTCACCGGTATGAGTATGGACGACTTTGGAGCAGGTGAATATCCTTTTAAAACCATTTTGAAGGAAACCACCACAGAGAGTCTTCCAAATAACTTAAAGCCCTATGGCTATCACGTCCATGCATTGCATAATAACACCGGTAAATTTTACAGCCGTGATGTGGTATATTCCAATCTTGGATTTGAAGATTTTACCTCTGTGGAATACATGGAAAACTACGAAAAAACCAACATGGGTTGGGCAAAAGATTATGTTTTAACAGACTATATCATGGATTGCCTCCATGCGGATAAAGGCCCGGACTTAGTTTACACCATTTCGGTTCAGGGTCATGGCGGTTACAATGTTACTGACAGCTACGAAAAACACGTGGAAGTCACCAACATCAGTAAAGAAAAAGAACCGTACAAAGATCAGATTGAGTATTATGCCAATATGATCTGGGAAATGGATGAATTTGTTGGCCAATTGATTGATGCTTTAAAGAAAAACGGCGAGGACACCGTTCTTGTGATGTACGGCGATCATCTGCCTAGTCTTGATATTCAGGATAGCGAACTGGAAGGCAGAAATACCTACCAGACAGACTACATTATCTGGAATAACTGCGGCATTGATTTTGGTAATAAAAATATTGAAGCCAACCAGGTTCAGTCCTACGTTCTTGGAAAACTTGGAATGAGCAACGGAATTATCAATTCCTACCATCAAAAGCATGGTAATGACGAAGGCTTTGAAAAAGGTCTTGCAGCCTTGGAATACGACATGCTCTATGGTGATCAGATTATCTATGACGGTAAGAATCCTTACAAGGCAACCAACATGCAGTTTGGGTTGTATCCGATTTCTGTGGACAACGTTGTGGAAGATGCTTCTTCGGAAAATACCTACATTGTCAGGGGACACAATTTTACCAACTATTCCCGTGTCTATGTAAACGAAGAAATTCAGTCCACCACATTGATTGATAAAAACACCTTGTCCTTCACCACGGAAAAACCTCTGGAGGCTACTGATGTGATCAACGTATGGCAGTCACATTTGACCTGTACTGAAGATTATTTGTACAACGTAGTGAACATGAAGTTAAACAATGAAGCGAAAGACCGACTGGGAATAAAAGAAGATGAATAGAATTCTATACCACCGGCCTGGTTGTTTCATAGATTTATTTAAGTCTCATCTTGCAAGGCTTAACACATAAAATGGGTCAGCTCTCTACGCTGACCCATTTCTTATACAAATCCCTGCTTATCCTCGCGGGACTCTTATTTTTTATTTAACCGGTCCATAATTCCATCAAGGGCTTCGCACCACAGGGTAAAAGCCTCTTTATCCTTTAAGTAATTCAATGCCATTTCATTTAAGCCCCCCGGAGTCATTTCCATGGCCAAATGATATACGTCCTCATTTGGCGCCTTGGCCGCTTTTCTTGACAGGGCGTCAAAAAATGCAGTCATATACTGTAACGAAGCTGTTTTGGACAGTTCATGTTCACTTCCCCACTTTGTAATTTCGTGAAGCAACATATAGTATGCACTCATAATGCCGGTAAGCGCGGAAATTGTGGACAGCTCAGTTTCCTTTTCAAGCTCTATCACTTCACCCACCGAGGAAAAAATAGATTTTATCTCATCGTCCTTTGGATAAATGGGCACCGGCCCAATTCCCATCTCAATAAACGGCAGAGGAACCATACGGATCACCTTTTTCACCTCACCGGTCCACTGTCGCACCTGATTACAACTGTGATCGCTCATAACCGTTAAAATCTTATGTTGTTCCTTAAAACTCAACTGAGACACAATCTCCTCTCCCATGCGCGGAAGTACTGCAAGAATCACCCATTCCGACTCATCCACCACCTCCTGATTGGAACTGCATACAGTTACAAGCTGTGGAAATTCCTTTTGAAGTGTTTCTGCTTTTTCCCGATTACGCGGGGAAAGATAAAAATGATACACACTGTCTATATCTTTTTCTTTACATAATCCTTTTACCATACAGGAACTTATGGTCCCCGTACCTATTACACCGATTTTAATCATCCCTGCCTCCATTTAAACGTTAAATACTGTCCAAACCACCGTTTACAAATTTTCCAAGTAATTCCTGCAAATGATACCACTTGGAGGTTTTACACCAATACTGTCCCTGATTCACAGCGAAAGATCCGTGTAAAATAAATTGAAATATAACTTCTGCATCTGCCTCTGATATACCCCCTCTTTCCATAAGACCGGGTACAACTTTACTTCTCTCATGGCTTGCTATTTTTCCTATAATATAATCTGTAAGCCCCGCATCCATAAAAAGATCACGATACTTTCCGGAATCTGCAATTCGCTGACACGCAGGAAGCAGTGCATCCTTTTCCTTCATTGCAGCAGCATCCCCATTCTTTACCACATCCAGCGTATCAAGAAGGGTACCCTCTTCCTCTTCGGAGAACATCAGAGCATCCTCCAATATGGTATCCAGCACTTCATTCATATCTTTATAATGAAGATAGAAGGTCGCCCTGGAAATCTCTGCCTGCTTACAAATCTTTGTCACGTTAATCTGGTCATAACTCATGTCCTGTTCCAGCTCAAGCAAGGCATCTTTAATAACCTCTTTGGTATATAAGGTTCGTCGATCTGTCTTTCTAACTTTTTCCATGAATATATACACCTTTCTGTTTTTGTCAAATTTATTTACATATTTTAAAAAGTGTTATTCTATCTTTACTTTGTTTCTATCATAATAATTTCTGAACATGTTGTCAATCACTATTCATTTTGTATAGAAACGGAGGATATTATGACATACTTTGAAGATCTTGTTACCGAGGCTCAGATGCATTATTCCTATCACTACGGGCTCTATGCCAATGGGGACAGTATTTATCCGCTTTCCTCAAAAAAGCCTCTTCCATATGAACAACTAATCAGTGAATTTTCCAGGCTGGTAAAAAACAGTGACTGTATCATTGTTGGCGGTGCCTCCGGATTGTCTGCAGCCGGAGGCGGCGACTTTTATTATGAAGATAATGAGTCCTATCGGAAATACTTTGGAAAGTATGCAAAGAAATACGGTTTTAAAGGAGCATTTGCCGGTACCATGGCCCGTTGGGACACCCGTGAAGAATTCTGGGGTTATCTTGCCACCTTTTTAAACACCACCCAAAATGCCCCTTTGAGGCAACCCTATAAAGATTTACACCAGATTATTAAAGAAAAGGATTTCTTCATCCTGACCACCAATCAGGATACTCAGTTTTTAAAGCTGTATCCCGAGGCAAAAGTGGCAGAAATTCAAGGCGATCACAGATTTTTCCAATGCTCTTGTTGCTGCACCGATGAAGTATTTGATGCAACAGAACCTGTTCGCCATATGATAGAAGAAATGGGTGATGATACGGCGATTCCCACTGATTTGATTCCACGCTGTCCGCATTGTGGCAGAGAAGCATTTCCCTGGGTAAGAGGATATGGTAATTTCCTAACCGGTAAAAAGTATCAAGAGGAATATGAAAAGATTTCCAAATACCTTTTATCCCATAAAGATAAAAAAATCCTTTTCCTTGAACTTGGGGTCGGCCGTATGACACCTATGTTTATTCAAGAACCCTTTTGGTATTTAACAAAAACATTGCCAAAGGCCAACTACATCTCTGTAAATATGGAATATGCACTTTTACCACAAAGCATTGAAGACAAGGGAATTGCGATTACCGGGGATATAGGAAAGGTTTTATCGGACGTAAAAAAGGAGATGTATTATGAAGAATAATTATACAATGACCAGAAAGATTATAAACGACGCAGATGCCCTTTTAATCACAGCCAGTAATGGTCTGTCCATCGCCGAAGGATACCATATTTTTGCCGATAATGAGGATTTTAAATCTTATTTTGGAACCTATAGGGAAAAATATGGTATTGACTGCCTTATCCGCGGAGTCTTTACCCCTATGTTTTTAACAGATAAGGAAAGTTATATGCATACTGTACATAAATATCTCATTGATGACTATACTCCCCGGGAAACCATGAAAAACCTGTTGAATCTAGTAATAAACAAGGATTATTTTGTCCTTACTTCCAATGGGGATACTCACTTTCAATTGTGCGGCTTTCATCCGGATAAAATTTTTGAAATCGAAGGTAATTTTGATGGATTGGAAGAAATGAGTAGTGAATGGCAAATGCAACAACATCGCTTTCAACAATTTCTTTCAAAGCATAAAGATAAAAAACTGGTTTTACTTGAACTTGGTATCGGTGCACAAAATCAGATAATCAAAGCTCCCACCATGAAGCTGGTGGAAGAACATAAAAACTGGTTTTTCATCACCCTAAACATGGCCGGTCAAATAAACATCTTGGATTCTATAAAACATCGATCCATCACTATAAAAGGAGACATTTCAGATTCCCTGAAACATCTCCTTACTACAGAATTATAATTACCAGATTCCCATAACATGCTGCATCAAAAGGCTGACTAAGGTAATGCCAATCCAACAACATCCTCCAAGAAGGATGGGTTTTCCTCCGGACTTGATTAACTTAACCACATTACTGTTCAATCCTATGGCTGCCATGGCCATAATAATGAAGAACTTGGACAATTCTTTTAAAGGCTGGAATAATTCCGGATTCACACCCATGGAAATACTTACTGTAGTAATGATGGCTGCTAAAATAAAATATAAAATAAACATTGGGAAGGCTCTTTTTAAACTAAAGTTGCCGGATGATTTTCCTTTACTTCCGGACCGGATGGCTGCCAAGCCCATGGTAATTGGAATTATTGCCAGAGTTCTTGTCAATTTTACCGTAACCGCCTTATCCAGGGTCGCACTTCCAAGACCCCACATACTGTCCCAGGTTGCTGCCGCTGCTGTTACGGATGAGGTATCATTAATGGCAGTTCCGGCAAAAATTCCAAACACATCTCCTGTTCCTGTTGCAAATCCCAAGGCTTTTCCAAGCATTGGAAAAAAGATTGCCGCCAACACGTTAAAAAAGAAAATAACCGATATGGACTGGGCCACTTCCGTATCATCTGCATCGATCACCGGTGCTGTGGCTGCAATGGCGGATCCGCCACATATGGAGGAACCAACTCCTACCAGGGTGGCTGTATTGGCCGGGATATTCATCACACGTTTTAACACGGTGGCAATAATCAATGATGTGGCTATAGTACATACAATAATTGGGAGAGACTGCTTACCGGTCTCTAAAATAACACCCAGGTTCATTCCAAACCCAAGTAATACCACCGCTGTTTGTAGAACGATTTTGGATGTCCATTTGATTCCTTGTGCTGCACTTTTTTTATCCTGCCAAACTAGGGTAATCAGCATTCCTGCAATAATTGCAATAACGGCGCCTCCTATAATGGGAAATTGTTTTCCCAACAGCCAGGACGGCACTGCAATGATAAAACAGGTTAAAATACCCGGTGCATTCTTTTTTATAAATTCCATTTCATTCACCTTTCTATTCTCGGAAATTCTTCTGTTTCCTTTGGTCAAGCCCTATTATAACAATTGCTTTTCATTATGGAAAATTATATAATTTTATGTATCAATAAATCTATATTATGTATAGGAGGATCTATGCTTGATTTTCGAACGGAAACCTTTTTAACCGTATGCAAAACCATGAACTTTACCAAGGCAGCAAAACTGCTCCACATTACCCAACCGGCAGTTTCCCAGCATATAAAATATCTGGAGAAGGTGTATGATGTACCCCTTTTTGTATATCACAATAAAGAACTACATCTTACAAAACAGGGACAGCTTTTGAAAAAACGGCTTCTTACCATGAAAAATGATGAGAAGTATTTACACCAGGAATTAAAACAATCGGAAAAAGTTTATGACACCCTGTCTATCGGTGTTACCATGACCATTGGAGAATACGCGGTGATTCATGCGCTCTCAGAATTCCAAAAGAATCACGAAAACTTAAATCTAAATATATTTTATAGAAATACGGTACAGCTCCTTCGTCTGTTAAAAGAAGGCACCATTCAGTTTGCTTTGGTGGAAGGAAATTATCCCGGTGCGGAATACGAAAAGCTAAACTATAGTACGGAAGACTATATTGCTGTCTGTGCAAAAGATCACCCTTCGTTAAAAACACCCGCTCAAATGAAAGATCTGATTGATCAACGTCTTTTGGTTCGTGAAAAAGGCTCCGGTACCAGAAATATTCTGGAAGAAAATCTAAAAGCCAGAGGCCTTTCCCTTACTGACTTCAAGCGTTATACCACAGTGGAGAACATGCATACTTTGATTGGACTTCTAAAGAAAGACTGCGGCATCTCTTTTATGTATAAAGTAGCGGTGGAAGAAGAGCTTTCCGCCGGTATTTTAAGAGAAATCCAATTGGAAGATTTTAAAATGAAACACGACTTTGATTTTATATGGCCAAAGGATAGTATCTATTCGTCAAACTTTTATACACTCTGTAAAGAAATAATGGAATACAATAAAAACGCCTCCACAACCTAATGGTGCGAAGGCGTTTTCCTCTCTCTTAGTTTTCTGCGGACATCTGAGTTTTTCCCGATGCTGCTACGCTTTTATTACTAATTGTATAGCGTACATATAACGTGATTCCCATCAATATCATGGCAATCGGAAGTGCCAGCCAAGCAGTTTTTACAAATCCTGCAATAACATAGCTTACAAAGCTGACTGCTGCCACGGTGATGGCATATGGCAATTGAGTGGATACATGTGTGATATGATCGCATTTGGCTCCTGCGGATGCCATAATGGTTGTATCCGAAATCGGTGAACAGTGGTCACCGCATACAGCACCTGCCATACATGCTGAAATACAAATAATTGATAATGGGTTGGAAGCATCAAATACACTCTGAACAATCGGAATTAAAATTCCAAAAGTTCCCCAGCTTGTTCCTGTGGCAAATGCCAGGAAACATCCGATTAAGAATACGATTGCCGGTAAAAATGCTGCCATACCTCCTGCATAAGCATTAACAATGGATGCTACAAATTCTTTGGCTCCCAAAGAATCCGTCATAGCTTTCAAACTCCATGCCAGGGTTAAAATAAGAATGGCCGGAACCATTGCCTTAAATCCTTCCGGAATACTATCCATCATTTCTCTGAAGGAAATGGTTTTTCTAAACAGATAGTAAACAATTGTAATAATCAATGCAATTGCAGATCCAAGCATCAATCCAACGGAAGCATCGGAGTTGGAGAAGGCTGTAATAAAGCTTTCACCACCAAAGAATCCACCGGAATAAATCATTCCAATCACACAACTGATAATCAAAGTTACAATCGGGAATACCAAATCTAAAATATTACCGTTGGCACTTACCTGCTCTTCCGATTCATCGGTAAAAGTATGTACTCCAGAGAATAAGTCGTTATTTTCAATGGCGTTCTTTTCATGTCTTGCCATAGGGCCAAAATCCAATTTCAAAACTGCGATTCCAATCATCATAACAATGGTAAGAATGGCATAAAAGTTATACGGAATTGCACGAATGAAAAGCTGTAATCCTTTTCCGTCCTCCGCAAATCCCGCAACTGCTGCTGCCCAGGAAGATACCGGAGCAATAATACAAATAGGAGCTGCTGTGGCATCGATTAAATAAGCCAACTTTGCTCTGGAAATGCGATGTTCATCTGCCACCGGTCTCATTACAGAACCTACGGTAAGACAGTTAAAATAATCGTCAATAAAAATCATAACACCAAGACAAATGGTAGCAAGCTGAGCACCTGCTCGTGACTTAATATGTCGTTTTGCAAATTCTCCAAAAGCCCTTGAACCACCGGTCTTGTTCATCAAACAAACCATAATACCAAGCATTACAAGGAATACCAAAATTCCCACATTGTAGCTGTCAGTTAATACGGCTACAATTCCATCCTGAAACACATGATTGATGGTTCCTTCAAATGCAAACCCGGAGAATAAAGCTCCTCCAACAACAATTCCAATAAATAGTGAGGAATATACCTCTTTTGTTACTAATGCCAAAACAATGGCAATAATTGCCGGTAGTAACGCCCAGCCTGTTGAATAAAAATCCATGACAGTTCTCCTTTCAAACTGTGACATGGTCGCAACAACGATTCACTTTCCGCACCCTCTTATTCCATGACTCGCTTCGTATACTAATGAATTAAAAAAACCACGTACACGAAGACATATCATGTACATGGCATAAGATTCCTTTATGTACCGACAGCTCTCCGCTTTCGCGACAGTCATACAAATCTTCTCTGTATGCCCGGGTTACCAAAGGAAAAAGACATTTCCCTTGCCCTCGGCGATTTCTCCTTTCAAAACGTTGCGGTGTCTTCCGTAATCAACGAATCTACTCTTATCAATCGCAGCCTCTATCGTCACTTCATTAAGTTGTTCTTTGTTTCAGTATAGTGGATATTTACAATTTGTCAAGGATAAATTTGTATATTTTTATTTTTCTTCGGAAAAACTATCCAAAACAAAGTCCACAAATTTACGCACCTTTCCTCCGAATTTATTGGGAGTGGCAAGTCCAATGGTTCGATAAACTTCCGGTTTAATCGGCAACACTTTTACATTATCCGGAACAGAATAAATGGACAGTTTTGGTAAAAGAGTTGCTCCAAGACCCCTGCTTACCATATTTACCAGAGTGGAATCGTCATCACATACAACGGACAGGCTGTTTTTCGGTAAATTCTCCAGCACCGAATCCAAGTTGTTATTGGCCGACATAATAAACGGCAGAGCAAAAAAGTCCTCCTGAGTAATGTAATCTTTCCATTCTTCCTTCATCAAAGCATCCGGCACAACGGCGCAATACGGGTCTTCCATAAGAGGAAACCATCTTGCCCCTTTGGCATGAACCTCATCAGCAAACAATAAATCAATCTCCGAATTGATCAGCCAACCATTTAATTCCTCAGATCCAATATGTAAATCAAACAGTGCCTCTTTTGCCACATCCTGATAGTTTTTCATTAATGTTGGTAAAAAAGTATTGGCCACACTGGAGTAGGTCCCGATACGAATTGGGGTATTTTCCGCTGAAGATACCTCCTTTGCCGTACTCATCAACTTCTTAATGGATGTATCCACATCAATGATAAAAGGTAACAAGGCCTCTCCCTCCGGCGTCAAATTAATTCCGTTGTGCTGACGGTTCAAAAGCTTACACCCGATTTCATTTTCAAAATTATTCATTACCTGGGTTACCGCCGACTGGGTACAATGCAACTGTTCTGCTGCCTTGGAAAAGCTGCCGTTTTTCACTGTGGCAAGAAAAACCTCTATTCTTCGATCATCCATTTTGATACTCCTATTACCTTTTATAAATATACGTTTTTTATTAGTCGAACTAATATCAACATTATAATGTCTTTATTCCCAAAATTCAACTGTAGTCTTATAATAACACTTGTAAAAATTCTATATCGATTAGCTCAAGGATTTCGATTTTGAGGTATTAGTTTGTGATTTAACCTCTAATATTATTAATACGGATTTCCCGTGCCGCTTTGTTCGGCTTTGTAACAACCTATCCTTCCGTCACCAAGAAGTGTGAGCTTGGTATCGGACCTTAAAAATGTTAATAATATCCTCTTAACCGTAATCCCTTTGATAGATACTAATCGTACCAAAATCCTAAATACGGAGCGCATATTTTGCTCCCAAATACTAACATTATACTAAAAAGAGGGGCTGCAGCACTATATAGCTAGTGCGCAGCTCCCTTTTTATACTTTTTTTAGCTTTTTGAGTTTTACCATATCCCTAAGATGCAATATGGAAAAATTCTGTTGCGATTCTAAAATAAATCAAAATAGAGCAGGTATCTACCACTGTTGTAATCAGCGGTGCTGCCATCAATGCCGGGTCCAATCCCATTTTTTTGGATAAAAGTGGAAGTACTCCACCGATCAATTTTGCCATAATAACGGTCATCACCAATGAACAAGCCACCACAATGGCCATCTGCATACTGTCATACATAATGTAAATACGCAATCCGTTAACCACAGCAAGTACTGCTCCAACTAAAATGGCAACCCTGAATTCTTTAAATATTACCTTAAAAATATCACCAAATTCAATTTCATCCAAAGCTATACCACGAATAATCAATGTGGAACTTTGAGAACCGCAGTTACCTCCTGTATCCATCAACATCGGAATGAAGGATACCAGTAACGGGACAACCGCAAAAGCATCTTCGTATTTGGTAATAATGGTTCCCGTAAGGGTGGATGATAACATTAACACCAACAACCATACGATTCTGTTCTTCGCATGGGAGAAGGTAGAGGTTTTAAAATAGGTGTCCTCTGCAGAAGTAATCGCCGCCATCTTTGTAATATCCTCGGTGTTTTCATCCTGCAAAACTTCCATAGCATCATCCACTGTGATAATACCCACAAGGCGTTCTTCCTTATCCACAACAGGAAAGGCCAAAAATCCGTATTTATTAAACATTTTGGCAACGTCTTCCTGATCATCTGTGGTGCTGATGGTAATAATATTGGTCTCCATTATGTCTTCGATACGATCTTCGTTTTCCGCAATCAAAAGCTCTTTTATGGTACAGATTCCAATTAATTTTCTGTTTTCCGTAACGTAAATGGTATTGATGGTCTCACTGTTTTCAGCCATCTTACGAACTCTTGAAATAGCCTCCACCACAGACATATCCTTTTTGATATTTACATACTCCACCGTCATCATACTTCCGGCAGAATCATCGGGATATTTCAACAATTCGTTGATTTGATATCTTGTTTTGGCATCGGTGTTTCGAAGGATTCTTGCCACCACGTTGGCAGGCATTTCCTCAATCATATCCACCGTATCGTCCAAAAACAGGTCATCTAACACCTGCTGTAACTCTTTATCCGTTAAAATATTAATCAATGTACTTTGGGTATCACTGTCCAGTCTGGCAAACACTTCCGCTGCCTCTTCTTTTCCCAAAAGTCGATAAAGCACCGGTAAATCCTTTTCACTTACCTCGTCTTCATCTTCAAAATATGCGGCCACATCCGCCACATTGGTGTCATCTAAAATTCTTTTGATCTCACCGAATTTCTTTTGTTCCAATAAACCCGGTATCAGTTCCAATTCATCCTCTAGATAGTTGGTTTCGAAGTTTTCTTCCTGCATCTTGGCCTCCTATTCTAAAGTAACGCTTGATACACATCCCTTCTTGAAATTCCACGATCTTTGGCTACCATTCTCATAGCCTCCTTGTGATCCATTCCCTGATTCTCATATTGTTTTACATGATCCTCAATGGATATGGATGTAAAAGCGTCCCTTTTCTCTTCTTCTATTTGCTGTTTACTTTTTCCTTCAATTACTATTACATGTTCGCCCTTAGGGTCACACCCACTGTAACCCACCAGCGCCTTGGAAAAAGTGGTTCTGTCCACATTTTCGTATCGTTTTGTCAACTCCTTGATAATGGAAATATTTCTGTCACCAAGAGTATCCAAAAGCTCCTGTAAGGTTTTTACCAGATGATGGGGGGCTTCGTAAATAATAATGGTTCTTGTCTCTTTTTTTAATTCCTCCAGCACTCTGGCACGTTCCTTTTTATCTTTCGGTAAAAATGCCTCAAAGCAAAATCTGCGATTTTTCAATCCGGATATGGTTAAAGCAGTAATCACAGCGCTTGCTCCGGGAAGAGAAGTGACTTCAATTCCTTCTTCATAACAGATTCTTACCAGTTCCTCCCCGGGGTCAGAAATGCCCGGGGTTCCTGCATCGGTAATCAGAGCAATATTCTGTCCCTGTTTTAATTTTTCCACCAATTGATAGGCCTTATCAATCTTATTAAATTCATGATAACTGGTCATTGGTGTTTTTATCTCATAATGATTTAAAAGCTTTATGGAGTTTCTGGTATCTTCCGCCGCAATCAAATCCACTTCCTTCAAGGTTCTAAGAACCCGAAGGGTAATATCTTCCAGATTTCCGATTGGCGTGGCACATAAATACAATGTTCCCTGCATTACCATGACTCCTTTCTACTAATTATTGTATATCTCTAAAATTTCATCTGTGTATACCCCTTTGTCCCGGTACACAATCAGCGGTTTTTCCACAGTCATACGAGGATTTCCCGAAAGTATCCCCTCAATCAAAACCATATTGGGCTCCTTATCCACATAGGGATATACCAGCCGCATTCTTTTTGGCTCCAATTTATACTTTCTCATGGTTTCCATAATTTCCGGCAGACGAAACGGTCGATGTACCATATAAAAACGGCCCTTGTCCATTAAAAGGGAAGCCGCCTGACGTACCACATCATCTAACGTACATAAAATTTCATGGCGGGCAATGGCCTTTTCGCTTTCCGGATTTTGCAATCCATGCTGTCCTATCATATAGGGAGGATTACTTGTAACCACATGATAAGAAGATGCCCCTAATAACTTAGCGGCATCTTTAATATCTCCATTTACAATCTCTATTTTTTCTTCCAGATGATTATAACTTACAGAGCGCATAGCCATATCTGCGGAATCCTCCTGGATTTCCAGCCCGGTAAAATAACTGCCCTGTGTTTTTGCCTCCAGCAAAATAGGTATGACTCCCGTTCCTGTTCCAAGGTCTGCCACCCTTTCTCCCGGTTTTACCTTTGCAAATCCGGATAAAAGCACGGCGTCCATTCCAAAACAAAAGCGTTTTTCATCCTGTATAATCTTATACCCGTTTCGGTTCAAATCATCCAACCGCTCTCCGGGTTTTAAATGGATTGTCATTGAAGTTTCGATGTTCCTTCCTTATCTTCTAAAGCAGCAAGTTCTTTAATCTCTTCTGCTGTTAATTTTACTTTTTTCTTCTTTGCTTTAAATTTCAATTCGGATACCGGGAATTCTTCCATTTCTTTTTCATCTCCGTTATCCATAACCACTTTTACAAGCTGTTTTAACACACTGACGCTGGAAACCTCACCCTTACGTCCGTCCCTGGTGGAAACAATTTCTCCTACTGCAGGTAAACGGCTGTTTAAATACTCGTAGGTTTCTGCCTCATTTTTAAGACAGCACATCAGTCTTCCGCAAACTCCGGAAATCTTGGTAGGATTCAAAGATAAACTCTGCTCCTTTGCCATCTTAATGGAAACCGGCGCAAACTCGGATAAAAAGGATTTGCAGCACAATTCTCTTCCGCAAATGCCGATTCCTCCAAGGATTTTGGTCTCATCTCGCACTCCGATCTGACGAAGTTCGATTCTGGTACGGAAAACAGAGGCCAAATCTTTTACCAATTCTCGAAAGTCGATTCTTCCGTCTGCGGTAAAATAAAACAACAACTTATTATTATCAAAGGTATACTCCGCATCCACCAGTTTCATTTCCAACCCGTGTTTTGCAATTTTCTCAAGACAGATCTTAAAGGCATCTTTTTCTTTTTCCCGATTCTTTAAAACCTGTTCCTCATCCTTCTCTGTAGCAATTCGCATCACCGGTTTTAACGGACTTACAATTGCCTCTTCTTCTATTAATTTGTTCGCAATAACTACCTGGCCATACTCTACGCCCCGGGCGGTTTCCACAATAACGTGGTCGTTTAACTCAATCTCCAGCTGTTCCGGGTCAAAATAGTATATCTTACCGGCAGTTCGAAAGCGAACGCCTACTACTTTAATCATATGTTTCTCCTAGTTCTCTTGTATGGTCAACAGCATCAATTCCAATGCCAGTTCCAGATTTACGTTGGCATTCACTCTGGTACGTGCCTTTGAAATGGCTTTTAAAATTCGCTCAATTCCCTCATAAGAACTGATTGCTGCCTGTTTCTTAATCTCATAGATTTCATCCTGAAATATGATTTTGTTGGCATCCATGGTTGCTTTATAAGCCAACACATCTCGATACCAAATACTTAAAATATCGAAATAATCTTCGATTTCCAATTTGTATTCTTCAATTACCTTAATGGCATGAACAAGTTCCGCCAAATCAATTTCTTTTATTCTCTTAAGAAGTTGAATTGCCTCGTTCTTAATGTGATTAAAATCTTCCGAACTGGAAAGACGAGCTGCTTTTCCCACATTTCCCTGGGCAAAAGCGGTACAAATGGCTGCCTCATCCTCCGGTACTCCAAGAGATTCCATTAAGTAATTCTTTACAATTTCATCTTCCACCGGTCGCACCTGAATGGTAATACATCTTGAACGAATGGTGGATAAAAGTGCCTTACTGTTGGTGGTAAGGAAAATAATAATGGCATATTCCGGCGGCTCTTCAATGGTTTTCAAAATTGCATTTTGCGCCTGCTCATTCATACGTTCTGCATGATTGATTACATATACCTTATATTTGCTGCTATAAGGGCGAATGTCCACGTCTGAAACAATCTGCTCCCGAATATCCTTTACACTGATAAGATTTTCCTTCTCAGGTTTCAAATAAATAATATCCGGCTGGTTTCTGGTAAGAGCCTGTTTACAGGAATGGCACTCCATACAAGCATCTGCCGCTCCTTTTTCACATTGTACCGTCATAGCAAAGGCATCCGCCAATGTCTTCTTACCGGCTCCGTCCTCACCGTCAAAAATATATGCATGGGATACTTTTCCCAGCATGATTGCGTTTTGCAGACTCTTTACAGCCTGTTCATGTCCTAAAATATTCTTAAATCCTGCCATGGTTTCCCCTCATAATTTTATGTCAAAATATCTAATAGTAATCCCTGTATCTCTCCTATTTTAGAGAGTATTGCAAGATGATCTTTTTCATCTTTAATCAGCTCTTCTGCAAGGCTGTCCAAATTTTCGTCGATTAGTCGTACGATTCCATAGACACGATGTCTACCTTTTCGATCCAAAAAGTTTTCTCTGGAAAACTTATGGGAACGATATACCACTTCGTTGAGAAAATCTTTCACCAGCCCACGATACTTTTTCATATCGCGAATGTCCATATGCTTAGCCAAAAGGTTTCCCTGGGTGGTAATGTCATTCAACAGCCCGTTCACCTTTTCCTGTAGGGCAGATTCTTCGATTTGGCTGGCAAGGGTGAATTTAAATGTTCCATCCGCCTGCTCCACCGGTTTGTTTTCAGAAGGCGCCGGCGTCGATAATAATTTGTCGATTCTCATATTATTATCCATACTGCTTCCTCCTTCCCTACACCTCTAAAAATTCATCAATGTAGGCAGCAATTTCCTCTGCTACAGTCTCTATATTTTCATTATAAAATCTGCGCGTAATCCCGGCTTTCTCAAGATTCTCTTCTGAGAAATCCTCACTGTCCGCCAAAAACCTTCTGCAGATTTCCGCATACTTGGGCTCCTTTTCCGGCATTTCTCTTTCAATGGCACGAATCAATCGCTTGCCATCTTCCACCTCAATATAAATAGGCACTAAGGAATCCTTGCCAAAATAGGATTTGGTACTTACATAGGATTGTAATGTTCCAATGATAAGATAGTTATCCCTCGCTAAATCAATTTGTCCATCGTCCACGGTAAAATACTTCCATGGCCCATGAACGGTTTGATACTCACGAAGTTCAATGATCTTCCCTTCCTCTTTCAGGTTCTTCACCCTATCTTCTGTGGAAAAAAAGTATTCCTCTCCGTCTTGTTCTCCTTTTCGAATGGGTCTTGTGGTATACATAATGACCTTTTTCAAACGTCCCCCGTACCGCTCACCCAAATTCTTATATATGGTGTCCTTTCCGGATGCACTTTTGCCCATGAGATAGAATATTTTTCCCATGAAAAACCTCCTATGGTATCTATTCTAGTATAACTTAATCATGCTCTGTCTTCAACACTTTTATGGTGTTGGCACTGTAATCGCAAAGGCCTTCCACCTCCATGGAAAGAGCCTTAACGTTCTCTATTTGTTCCTGAAAATCAGAAGGAATTTTCTCCCCCGGTGTCACAATGGGAATCCCCGGTGGATAAAGATAACAAAATTCCATTGATATTTTTCCTGCTGCTTCTTGTAGGTTCACAACCTGCTCTTCTGAGCCTGCAATTTCATACAACTCTTTTACCTTTTCCCGTGGCTCATAGATGGTTAAAGGAGCGATCTCTTGTTGGTTTACATAGTGTAAAGAACTATCTATTTCTTTTAAAGCTCTTGACAGTCTGTCTAGTCCTTCTTTGGTGTCCATAAAGCTGCTTAGAGCCGTAACGTAATTTACTGCTGCCATTTCACACTCCAAATGGTAGGTGTTGCGAAGGTCAACCATCAGCTGCTCCCCACCGTAATTTTCCGCATTTTTTGTAGAAATTAAAATCTTGGTATAATCTTTTCCGAAACTGTTTCCCAGATTTTCTTCTCCAAAGACCTTCAAACATTTTAGATTTTTGGTTTCTCTGTAGAAAGCGGATAGATTATTATCGTACTCCAAAAAACGTTTTTTATTCTCTTCTATCTTTTCTATATATGAAAGGCAATGCTCCATTGCGGCCATCATTACATAGGATGGAGAACTGGTTTCGTAAACGTTGAGATAAAATTCCACCCGGGATTTTGGTATGGCGCACCGGTTATATACCAAAAGTGCGCTCTGAGTGGGACTTGGCAGTGTTTTGTGCAAACTAAGCACCACCAAATCTCCATAGTTTACACTGTTATTCTCCGGAAAAATGTCATGGATTCCAAAATGAGCCCCATGGGCCGCATCCACAATTAAAATTCCATGGTGTTCATGCACCACCTGTGCAATCCCTTTCACATCGGAAATAATTCCATCGTATGTGGGGCTGGTAATAACCACCGTTTTAATTCCCGGATGTTTTTTGAAGGCTTCCTCCACATCTTTTACCTCTATGGATCCGTTGATTCCAAAAGGCAGGGTCTTTGGATACAGGTAATGAACCTTTAATCGGTTTAACATTGCTCCGTGATACACACTTTTATGGGAGTTTCTGGCTATGAGCACCTCTTTTTCCTTTTCTGTGGCAGCTGCAATGGCACTTAAAATTCCTCCGCTGCTGCCGTTGATTAAGAGGTAGCTTTCATCGGCGCCATATAGATTGGCATAGCGCTGCTGCAAATCCTTCAATACCCCTTCTGCATGATGCAAATTATCAAACCCGCCAATCTCTGTAATGTCGTAGTCATAGGGATTGATGTTTATTTTTATCTGTCTTTTATGTCCAGGCATATGAAACGGATACATATCACCATTTTTTAGATTTGTTAACTCTTCAATTAATTTTTTCACTATAAATATCTCTCCAATTCCGGCAACCAGTCACCAAAAAAGATCTCCTCTTTTATCATATAGGTCAAAATCGGTCCGAAAAGTTTTTCAAGTAATGCCCTTATGGTTTCAAAACTTGGCTCTGTTCGTTTTTGACTTCTTAAATACCCTTTGTATCGAAGTCCAAGGGCTTTATTTTTCATGGTAGTTTGAATATCCGCTAAAATTTTTTCGTTAATTTCCGTTCCCAGCGCTTTCAGCTCTTCTTCCATATAAAGACTTAAGTACTTTCCGTTTATAGAATACTCCTTGGCATACTGGTACATGACCTCCAATATGTCCACATCCCGTAAAAGTTCCAAATCCTTATACAGCATAATAAAAAGTTCCGCCAGTTCTGCTTCCGGATAATAACAGATAAGGTTGATGCTACGATCGTTTTCGTAAATCAATCGTACCTTCTTTTCTGTTAGTTTTGCCTTCTTCTCATCGGTATATTCAATCATAATTTGAATCTGAATGCTTAATTTGTCAAAAGGAACTTCGGTTTTTACCAGATAGCCATTTGCCTCTTTTGTCATCCAATAATTATCCAGATGCTCTTTGAAAATCTTTTTTAAATCCTGTTCCGTAACGTCTTCCCTTATGGATAGGTAAAGCTGCTTGAAACAACCGGTGCGATAGGCGTTCAACCCTATTTGGGAAGTGCGCTTCAGATAAAAAGGGAATGTTCCCTGCAAATTATCTAAAATCCTCTCCTTGGCGGCTCCCACCAAAAGGTTCTGGTACGGAATTTTTAAGCTTTTGCTTTTTTCTTTTATCAATCGTATTGGTAGCATTACAACCATACTCCTATCATGTTTTGCACCTTGGTCTGCACTTTTCTCTCTTTGGCATATTCAAGAAGATGATGAATGTCCTTATTAGAATCATTGATATATCCTCTTATTGCCTGTTTCAAAATCTCTCGATCCAATTTGTGCTCATATTTCAATACATCGCAAATCATGCGGTCCCGATCGTAAATCTTCATCTCCTGTCCCGCTAAGGTAATGGTGGAAACACCGATTTGCAATACCCGTGGTTCAGTATAAAAAGGAACCACCACCGGATAATCAATTAAGAAACGTGATTTGGATGTGTTCTTGTCCACCGCAATGTCCCAGGAAAATGGCTTATCCTTAATATAGCCATAATAATACAGAGCACTTTCAAGACACAGCACCCCATCCGGAAATAATGCTACAATCATTTCCTCTTCGCTTTTCTTTGTTTCCTTTAAACCATAGTAGCCATTTTTTATTCGTTCCAAAAATCCATTTTTCACCAGGGTGTCCAACGTACGATAATCCAGTCCGCATTCATCGTACAATTGACATGTTTTCATTATCCCGTTATGCTCCCCAATTTTCTCCACAATCAACTGCTTCTTTTCATCCATGGATTTGTTCATCCTTTCGTTTGTTGTTTTGTCTATATCTGCCGCTTATATTCATGTTTCGTGGTATCTTTCTATATTATATTCCTTCCGCCAAACCCCTGTCAATTTCAACTTTCTGTGTCTTTTTAGTGTTTTATTGTCGTTGAATTTGTCTTTTTTCTGTGATATACTAATTTTTGTAGCAAATAGTTGTCTTTTCAAAGGAGTATCTCATGAATCGAACCACACTGGACAGTGCAAGAAAAAAGAATCCTTCCAGAGCAGACTGTGAGTCAGCCATTAAAAGAATTCTTGTAACTGAAGTTTTAACCAAGGGAAGGAACCAGCAATTTAAGACAGCTTCTGATTTTATGCCATATTTTGAATCCCTATATCCTGCAGGAGCTGCGCTGACCAAGCAGGTACAACGTGCCATTAAAGCCATGGAATTACCAAGAGATTCCAGAGGTTATTTGATTGTAAACAAGACAGAAGAACAATTGGAAGAAGAAAAGGACTTGTCCTTTTTATTGAAAAAGACCCATGCCCTTATTCCTGATTTAACAGAATGCGAACCTCTGTTACTGAAAACCGATCCTCAGGATGCAGACTACATTTTGAAACATATTTTGAAATGCATTTCTCTCAAGGACAAATACGAAACCGTGTTTGCAACTTCCAACGGAATACTGTTTTATACCAAAAATAAGAACCAGTTACAGATATTTTTGGACAGTCTGATGGAGGAAAAGGCATAATTTCTTTACACACTGTTTAATGTCTAAAATAAAACAAGCGACAAATATCAGTCAAGATATTTGTCGCTTTTCTACTTCTTATGTTCTTAAATATGTCTTTTATCGTCGTCTTCGGAAGAATCTTCTGCGTCGAACCACTCTTCCTTCGAAGCTAATATCATTTTCCCGATGCTGTCTACGTCTTTGCATATTATAACGGATTAAGTTCATATTATTTTTCAAATAAATGACTCCAATTATAGATCCCACAACCATTGCTAACAGAACAATCATCATCAAAATTCGAAGCCAACTCAGTTCAATAATCTTTCCTTCTTTAGCTTTGTTATTTCCAAAGTTATATGCTTCAATATTCTTTTTACTGATCAAAATGTTCGCCGTTCCGATTTGTCTGTCACCATATTGGTAATTTACCCATCCTCCCACGTTTCCTTTTTCTTCTTTCATGGAAACCTTGGATGTCACATCCTCAAATGAGGCTGTCTTTGGCAAAATTACATAGGCATTTTCATCCAGACTTAAATATGGTATTGCAGTTTGAAAATTCACTGCATTCTTTACGGATTCCATATTGTATGTATTGTCATATTGAGAGACGTTGTATGCCTGGAAGTTGTTAAAACAATATTCCAACAGCTTTGTAGTATCCTGATAATGCTCCTCATCGTGAGATTTCATTACAACACAGATCAGGGTCATTCCATTTCTCTCTGCATATGTTACAAGAGTATTTCCCGCAACACTGGTGTATCCGGTCTTTCCACCGATACAATCCTCATATATATATTTTCCTGTATGGTAGTAGTTTAACATTGCGTGATGATTCACCAGATAGGTTTCGTCATCGTGTTTATTGGTTGGCGGAATTACATAGGTCTTTGTTCCCGTAATCTTTTTAAAGGTCTCATTTTTCAATGCTTCCTTGGAAATCATGGCCATATCGTAGGCAGAAGTATAATGCTTCTTATCCGGCAATCCGTGTGGATTGTTAAAATGAGTGTCAACACAGCCGATTTCTTTTGCCCGGTTGTTCATTAACTTCACAAATTCCGTAATGTTTCCTGCCACATGCTCTGCTGTAGCGTATGCACATTCGTTGGCAGAACCCAGCATAACCGCATAAAGAGTTTGCTCAAGGGTCATCTTCTCTCCCACATCTCTTCCGATTAATGTACCTTCTGTCTTATATACAGCATTTTCCGAGAAGGTCACCGTCTCATCCAGATTACAATTCTCCAGCGCCAAAAGGGTGGTCATAATCTTGGTGATACTGGCCGGATAATGTTTGTCATGCACATTCTTCTCATAGAGAATGGCTCCGGAATTGGCCTCCATAACAATGGCTGACTTGGATGCCACCTTTGGTCCCTTTGGCCAATAAACATTTTCCGACTTACTTGCAGCACCCACCGGCATACTACCCACTGCCAGGGATGTGATCATAGTACACACCGCTAAAGTGATTGTTAGTAATCGTTTTCTCATTATTCAATTCTCCTATACTTCAATAAGTATATTATTTTTAAAGAGGTTTCGCAACGATTTTACCTATGTTTCTTGCATTTTTGTAAGCTGTCCTGTACAATGTGTAAAGAATTAATTACGGAGGATCTTATGAGACTTAGAAATATACCGGGGGCAGATGAGGCCGTTGCAAACAGTCCTTTTTGCATTACCCTTAACGATGCGATGAAACATCATATAAAGGAACAATTTCCAACAGATGCACCCATTCACATGGAAATCGGTATGGGAAAAGGTCAGTTTATTATGGAACTGGCAAAACAGCATCCGGAAATTAATTACATCGGAATGGAACGATATTCCAGTGTCCTTTTACGCGCTTTGCAAAAAATGGACGAACTGGAACAACCTTTGACCAATTTAAAATTTATTTGTCAGGATGCAAAACTTTTACCTGAATACTTTTCTCTTGGTGATGTCAAAAAAATTTATCTCAATTTTTCAGACCCATGGCCAAAAGACAGACATGCGAAAAGACGACTTACTTCGAGACAGTTTCTCAGTTGTTACGACAAATTTTTAGCTTTAGACGGGTCCATTGAGTTTAAAACAGACAATGTGGATTTGTTCCGTTTTTCCCTGAATGAGATTGAAGAAACCAACTGGATTTTAAAAGCTCACACCTTTGATTTGCATCATGACCCTGTTTTGAATCAAGGAAACATTATGACAGAGTACGAAGAAAAGTTTTCTTCCATGGGAAATCCAATCTGCAAACTGATTACCTATCGCGATCATACCTTATAAACGATAAGGACTGCCCTCATGGGCAGCCCTTCTTTTTATGCTCCAAAATTCACCATATCTAAATGGTTCATCGTTCCAACTCCTCCATTTTCGTACAAAAACATTCCTGTCTTTCGAATAAAGGCATTGGCTTCATTTTTTTCGTTTGTCAGTGAAAACTGGGTATCCTGTTTCATCAAGCAAATTGCTCCAACTCCTGCTTCCTTTAAACCAAGGAGTTTTGGCGTTTCACTTCCGTCAGCATACCATATTTTCAGACGCTGAAAAATCTCATCTGCCTCGTCAATCCATCCGTTATGGTCCAGATCGTATTGAGCCAGATCTTTAAATCCATCCCCTGATGACGTGCCAAAAAGCTCTGATCCATCATTAATTTTTCCATCTCCGTTTTTATCCAGAGCCAGAAAACCGCTTCCGCTTCCAAGGGATGATATTTCTTCCTCTTTGCCATCTGCATCCAGATCAAAATAAAAATGCTGTGTTCCCAGTTCTGTGATTGCAGAACCGGTGTTAATAACCAATGGATCAATACAATTTAAGTCTGCACCGAAACTTCCCTGCTGTTTTGCTACACTATAGAAACTTCTGGACATACTGACTTGAACATCAAAAGAAATGGTTCTTCCATCGGCGGTATTCACCACTCCGGACGTGGTAAAATCAACGCTTTCCCTTTCAAAATAGGATTCTGTGCTGGTATACATACCTCCCTTTTGCTGTGGTTCATAGGAATAGCTTTGCTCCATTTTCTCCTTTATGGATTTATATTCTTCTGAATCTTCTCCAAGAAGAAGTCTAAGTAAATAATTCATAAGCTCATTTCGAAAGCTTGACTTTGTCACCGATTTGTTCATGGATTCAATTTCGCCGGAACGTTTTGAGGATAATGCCTTAAAAAAACTATTATCTTCGGATTCTTTTAATTCGCCACTTTTCTGCTCTGTTTTATCATCCTGTACTTCAATACCGGTTTTCCCCGCATTTTCCTCCAATGTCTCCATGAAGGAACGGGTTGCGATTCCATTTTTATCCCAGCTTACCGTGGTAGATGAACTTGTTTTCTTTGATGAAAATGATCGTTCTGAATTCATTCCCAAATTTGATGTTTTAATTATCATAGCATCCTCCCTTTGAAGGATCCGTTTTTATGAAAATTACCTCCTTATAAAATCCAAAAAAAATGATAAGTCCTTCCCAAGATCCTTCTTGTTCCAAACCTACCATCCTTGGATGCCTTCGTTCAATTCACTGTTTTATGGCCAATATAACAATGTATTATTTATATCGGTAACCAAATATCATTTCTTTAGAAAAAAAAAGAACTTCGACAATATCGAAGTTCTCTATGCGCCACCAGGGGTTCGAACCCTGGACACCCTGATTAAGAGTCAGGTGCTCTGCCAACTGAGCTAGTGGCGCTTGGTTGTTTTTCACAACGCTTGTTTATTATATAATAATCCAACGAGATATGCAAGCACTTTTTCAATAATTTTTAAAAATTTTTTCTGAAGAATGAAGTTCTTTGTTTTCTTTTACCCTTTAATGATATATAATAGCAATGTATCTTAAAGAATACGGGAGGGTATTTAGAAATGAATGTAAAAGATCGTTTATTGGACTATGTTAGTGTCCACACCCAGTCAGAGGACGAGGCAGGTGTAATTCCAAGTACAAAGCGTCAGTTTGATCTGGCTAAGAAACTTGAGAAAGAGTTAAATGATCTTCACCTTGAGAAAGTTAAGGTTGATGACCATTGTTACGTTTACGGATTACTTCCGGCAACACCTGGTATGGAAAACAAGAAACCAGTGGGCTTCATTGCTCATATGGATACTTCACCGGATTATTGCGGAGAAAACGTAAAACCACAGATTATTGAAAATTATGACGGAGGAGAAGTGGTTCTTAAGGGGACAGGCGCTGTTTTGAGCCCTGAAGAATTTAGCGACCTTGAGACTTTAAAAGGACGCACCTTAATCACAACAGACGGTACCACTCTTCTTGGTGCAGATGATAAAGCAGGTATTGCAGAAATCCTTACCGCTGTTGAGGAAATCATCAATGAAAAACTTCCTCACGGAGATATTTGGGTAGGATTTACACCGGACGAAGAAGTTGGATGTGGTGCAGACATGTTTGACCTTGACTACTTCAAAGCAGAATACGCTTACACATTAGACGGAGACTACGAAGGCGGACTTGCTTTTGAAAACTTCAATGCTTCCACAGGAACAGTTAAGATTGTTGGTAAGAACGTACATCCTGGTTCTGCAAAAGACATTATGATCAATGCAGCATCTATCGCATGTGAATTCCAGGGACTTCTTCCAAGACATATGGTTCCTGAGCACACCACAGGTCGTGATGGATTCTTCCATTTAATCGACATGAAGGGTGGCGTTACAGAAGCAGAAATGACCTACATCATTCGTGATCATGACGCTGATTTATTCCAGAAGAAAGCACAGTTCTTTAAAGACGTAGCTAAATTCTTAAACGAAAAATACGGCGAAGGTGTTGTAACTGCAGAAGTAAAAGAAGGTTACCACAATATGCTTGAAGTAATCGAGAAAAACTACTACTGCGTAGAAGTTGCTGACAAAGCAATGCGTACCGTAGGACTTACACCGGAATATACTCCTATTCGTGGTGGCACAGACGGTGCGAAATTAAGCTTTATGGGTCTTCCTTGTCCTAACCTTGGAACAGGCGGATACGCTTACCACGGACCATTTGAGCACATCACTGTAGAAGGAATGGAAATTGCAGTTAAAGTTGTAAAAGAAATCGTTGCTAACGCAGTTGATAAATAAGTCATTTTTAAGATGCCAATCCATACGGTTTGGCATCTTTTTTTACACTATGTCTTAAATTTTAAAAAACCAGCCGGACATTTGTCTGACTGGTTTTTATAATTACATATTTGCTAATAAAGCTGCGATTTCATCCGGTGTCATTACGTGATTCGGATCGGACAAATCCGGCATTGGCGGTTTCTCTTCTTCCACCGGTTCTGGCTCAGGTTCAGGTTCCGGCTCTGGCTCAGGTTCTGCAGCTGCGTCACCCTGGTTTGCCAACAACGCTGCAATCTCATCCGGTGTCATTACGTGATTTGGATCGGATAAATCCGGCATTGGCGGTTTCTCTTCTGCTACCGGTTCCGGCTCAGGTTCAGGTTCCGGCTCTGGCTCCGGTTCCGGTTCCGGTTCTGGTTCAGGTTCCGGCTCCGGTTCAGGTTCTGGCTCCGGTTCCGGTTCCGGCTCTGGCTCCGGTTCCGGTTCCGGTTCTGGCTCCGGTTCAGGTTCTGGCTCCGGTTCCGGTTCTGGCTCCGGTTCCGGTTCCGGTTCCGGCTCAGGTTCAGGTTCCGGTTCTGGTTCAGGTTCAGGTTCTGGAGCTACTTCCTCAATGGAGTCAAAAGTAATCACTTCTCCTACCTGCTCTTCTTCTGTATCTACTGCTCCGGTCGCTTCTTTATTCAATTCTTCACTGGCTTTCATCACCATTTCATCCAAAACCTCATTTGGTATTTCTTCATGAGAAGGCTGCGGTGCTACCGGTGCTGATGGAGCTACATAAGATGGTGCTGCCATCATTTGGGGCATAACAATGGAAGAAGCCTGCTGTGTTTGAACTTTCTCACTAACAGACAAAATCTCTTTTCTCAATGAAACTTCCAACTCTTTTATCAAATTGGTAAGTTCCTGCTGTCTCACCACTACATCCTGGACGGATTCCTTTGAAATGGCCTTCTGACTCTCTGTCAGCTTTCCTTCCAAATTTACCAGCTTTTCTTCAAAGTCAAAAATTTTCTCTAATAATTTGTCATTGGAGTTCATTAAAGCATCGGTATTCTCTTTACTTCTGCTAATTTCAATCTTGGCAATTCCTTTTTGAGCATTAATAATATCCTCTACCGGAACTCCCATCTTATCTTCCATATCATCCAACTGCTCTTGTATCTCATCAAAATACTTACGCATCATTAGATACGTTGCCTTGCTGGATTTAAAAATTTCATCGTAACCATCTTCCTGCTTTAATTGGGAAGCATAATTCAATTGCATAATTGAACTGGTAAAAAAGTAAGTTGCTATTACAAATACCAATGCCAATAATCCCGATAGCCATATCATGTCTTTAAATTGCACCATGGCAAAAATATCAAGCAACAAACTTACACCCATACAAATAGACGAAAATACGATTTTCAACCCTGCCACCTGCGATACCGGTGGTTTCACTTCACGCTTTTCTTTACTCATATTTCCTCCTCCAATGCGAATTTTTCACTCTTTGCCGTAATTATATCATAAGAATGTGAACAATTCTACATACTTCCATGGAAACACTTACACTTAAGACAATTATTAAATCCGACCTGATGACACTGATAAGGTTTTGGCTTTTAGCCTACAAAAAACGTAGCAGCCATATTTCTATGACTGCTACGCTTATTAAAAGTTATGAAATATTAGTCAAAAGACTGTTCTGTTCTCATAATGATTTCATCCTGTAATGGTTTATCCAGGTTACGGAAGAAATCACTGTATCCTGCTACTCGCACAATTAAGTCTTTGTACTCTTCCGGATGTTTCTGTGCTTCCTGAAGGG
>JAILCP010000094.1 GCA_024680055.1 Lachnospiraceae bacterium
AGTGTTGTATTAATCATGCCTGTAACTTCCTTGCCCTCGGCATTCTGAACAGTTCTTCTGACATTAATCTTCTGGTGAAGTGTGATGTCTTTGTTCTCATATGCCAAGATAGCCTGGTTAACGTCTGAGAATGAAGGTCCAATAACATCGATTGGTGTACAGATGATAATTCTGTCGTCCTCTTTCTTCTCAACGTCCTCGTCAGTCTCACGATTCTTCTCTATATAAGTCTTTCCTTCGAGCAAGAACTGAATCATCTCATCACGTTTAAGCTTCTTCTTGTCCATAGCTGCGATGACTTCGTCAACGCTCTTATAAACCTTTGCTCTCTGTGAGAAACTCTTCTTGATTTTCTCATCTTCTGAGTGGTCAATCATTCTACCCATTGTGAGGTAGTAAAGACCAAGAATCATATCCTGTGAAGGAACTGCCACTGGCGCACCATCCGAAGGCTTGAGCAAGTTGTTAGGTGAAAGTAGCAAGAATCTACACTCAGCCTGTGCCTCTGCCGACAATGGAAGGTGGACAGCCATCTGGTCACCGTCGAAATCGGCGTTGAAGGCTGTACATACCAATGGATGAAGTTTGATTGCCTTACCTTCTACTAGGATTGGTTCAAATGCCTGAATACCAAGTCTGTGAAGTGTCGGCGCACGGTTCAGCATTACCGGATGTTCTTTGATAACATCTTCTAATACATCCCAAACTTCTGTTTCTAATCTTTCTACCATCTTCTTAGCGTTCTTGATATTGTGTGAAATACCCTTCGCTACTAATTCTTTCATAACAAATGGCTTGAATAATTCGATTGCCATTTCCTTCGGAAGACCACACTGGTAAATCTTCAGTTCCGGTCCTACGACGATAACAGAACGTCCTGAGTAGTCAACACGCTTACCAAGCAAGTTCTGACGGAAACGTCCCTGCTTACCTTTCAGCATGTCTGATAAGGACTTCAATGCTCTGTTACCAGGGCCTGTTACAGCTCTACCACGTCTACCATTGTCGATTAAGGCATCGACAGCTTCCTGAAGCATTCTCTTTTCATTACGAACGATGATTTCAGGAGCGCCTAATTCTAACAATCGGTTCAGACGATTGTTTCTGTTGATAATTCTTCTGTATAAGTCATTCAAGTCAGAAGTAGCAAATCTACCACCATCTAACTGAACCATTGGACGAAGATCTGGAGGGATAACCGGAATAACATCCATAATCATCCATTCCGGTCTGTTTCCTGAGCTTCTGAAAGCTTCGAAAACTTCCAATCTCTTAACGAGCTTTGCTCTCTTCTGTCCTGTTGCTTCGAATAATTCTTCTTTTAATTCTTCTGCTTCCTTGTCAAGGTCAATTGCCTGAAGTAATTCCTTAATGGATTCAGCACCCATACCTACACGGAACTTTCCTTCGAATTCATCATAAGCTTCTCTGAATTCTTTTTCTGACAATACCTGCTTATATTCCAATGTAGTATCCATTGGATCCAATACAATGTAAGAAGCAAAGTATAATACTTTTTCTAACACTCTTGGTGAGATATCAAGGATTAATCCCATTCTTGAAGGGATTCCCTTAAAGTACCAGATGTGTGATACCGGAGTAGCAAGTTCAACGCTACCCATACGTTCTCTACGTACGCTGGCCTTTGTTACTTCAACACCACATCGATCACAGACAACGCCTTTATATCTGATCTTTTTGTACTTTCCACAATGACATTCCCAGTCCTTGCTTGGTCCGAAAATCTTTTCACAGAACAAACCGTCCTTTTCAGGCTTTAATGTTCTGTAGTTGATTGTTTCCGGCTTTGTAACTTCACCGCGAGACCATTCTCTAATTTTGTCAGGTGATGCAAGACCAATTTTAATCTTGTCAAATGAAACCTGTTCACTAACGTTCATATCTGACATATCAAATCTCCCTTCTCAAATTATTCTTCCATTCCTGCATCACTTACGTCTACAGTCTGGAGTTCTTCGCCTACAAATTCCTGTGTCTGGAAGCCTGCCTGTTCAAATTCTCTGCTTCCTTCCTGATTCTGGCTAAAGTTCTTCTCATTGTTCAAAATAGAGTTGAAGTTTGTATCGCCATAATCAGTACTTTCCTTCAATTCAACTTCTTCATCATTTTCATCTAAGACCTTAACGTCTAATGCTAATGACTGAAGTTCCTTAATCAATACCTTGAATGATTCAGGAATACCAGGCTGAGGGATGTTTTCACCCTTAATGATTGCTTCGTAAGTCTTCACACGTCCTACAACGTCATCGGACTTCACGGTTAAGATTTCCTGCAATGTGTAAGACGCACCGTATGCTTCCAGTGCCCAAACTTCCATTTCTCCAAATCTCTGTCCACCGAACTGCGCTTTACCACCAAGTGGCTGCTGTGTTACGAGGGAGTAAGGACCTGTTGAACGTGCATGGATCTTATCATCTACTAAGTGGTGGAGTTTCAGGTAATGCATGAAACCGATTGTTACAGGGTTATCGAAGTAATCACCTGTTCTACCGTCACGAAGTCTTACCTTACCATCTCTATGAATTGGAACACCTCTCCACTCATCTCTGTGAGCAAGATTGTTTCCTAAATATTCCATAACTTCAGGCTTCAATGTATCTTTGTATTTTGCCTGGAAGTCTTCCCATTCTGTATTTGCATAGTCATTTGCTAACTCTAATGTATCCATGATATCAATTTCGTTTGCACCATCAAATACTGGAGTGGAAATGTTAAATCCTAATACCTTAGCGGCCAAGCTCAAGTGAATTTCAAGGACCTGACCAATGTTCATACGTGAAGGTACACCTAATGGGTTCAATACGATATCCAGAGGACGTCCATTTGGTAAGAATGGCATATCTTCTACCGGAAGAACTCTGGAAACGACACCCTTGTTACCGTGACGTCCGGCCATCTTATCCCCTACAGAGATTTTTCTCTTCTGCGCGATGTAGATACGTACGGATTCGTTTACACCCGGTGCCAATTCGTCGCCGTTTTCTCTCTTGAATACCTTAGCATCAACAATGATACCTGATTCACCATGAGGAACCTTCAAAGAAGTATCTCTTACTTCTCTTGCTTTTTCACCAAAGATTGCACGAAGTAATCTTTCTTCAGGAGTTAATTCTGTTTCTCCCTTTGGAGTAACCTTACCAACAAGGATATCTCCGGCACGTACTTCTGCACCGATACGGATGATACCTCTTTCATCAAGGTCTTTTCTTGCTTCGTCACCAACACCCGGTACGTCATTTGTAATTTCTTCAGGTCCGAGTTTTGTGTCTCTGGCTTCTGTTTCATATTCTTCAATATGGATCGATGTATAAACATCGTCCTGTACTAATCTTTCACTAAGAAGAACCGCATCCTCGTAGTTATAACCTTCCCATGTCATGAAACCGATTAATGGGTTCTTACCAAGAGCAATTTCACCATTGGATGTAGATGCACCATCGGCAATAACTTCTCCGGCTTCCACATGGTCACCCTTGAATACGATTGTTCTCTGGTTGTAACAGTTTGACTGGTTACTTCTCTGGAACTTCAAAAGCTTATAAGTTTCTGTTTCTCCATTGTCGTCATACTGTAATGTGATTTCTTCTGATGATGAACGGATAACAGTACCTGCTCTCTTAGCAACAACGCAGACACCTGAGTCTACTGCTGCCTTTGTTTCCATACCTGTACCTACAACAGGAGCTTCTGTTGTCATCAATGGAACGGCCTGACGCTGCATGTTAGATCCCATGAGCGCACGGTTCGCATCGTCGTTCTGAAGGAATGGAATCATGGCTGTAGCTACGGAGAATACCATTCTAGGAGATACGTCCATTAAGTCAATTCTCTTCTTGTCAAACTGGGATGTTTCTTCTCTGTAACGTCCTGATACGTTATTGTTTACAAAGTATCCATTTTCATCTAATGGCTCGTTAGCCTGTGCTACAGTGTAGTTATCTTCTTCATCTGCTGTAAGATAAACAACTTCATCTGTTACACGTGGGTTTGTAGGATCACTCTTATCTACCACACGGTATGGAGCTTCTACAAATCCGTATTCATTCAATCTGGCGAATGAAGCGAATGAGTTGATCAGACCGATGTTTGGTCCTTCAGGTGTCTCAATCGGACACATTCTACCATAATGTGTATAGTGAACGTCTCGAACCTCAAATCCGGCACGGTCTCTGGAAAGACCACCTGGTCCTAAGGCTGATAAACGTCTCTTATGTGTTAACTCACCCAATGGGTTATTCTGATCCATGAACTGTGACAACTGGGAACTTCCGAAGAATTCCTTCACTGCTGCAGTTACTGGCTTTATATTAATGAGTGTCTGTGGAGATACGCCTTCCAAATCCTGAGTTGTCATTCTTTCACGAACAACTCTTTCCATTCTGGAAAGACCGATTCTGTACTGGTTCTGAAGTAATTCACCAACCGCACGGATACGTCTGTTTCCTAAGTGGTCAATGTCATCCTGTGTACCAATACCGTATTCGATATTCATACAGTAATTGATAGATGCAAAGATATCTTCCTTTGTGATATGCTTTGGAATCAATTCATGTACATTTCTCTTGATTGCATCTTTTAATTCTTCTTCTGTTTCATTTTCTGCAAGAATTTCAGCTAAAACAGGATAATAAACATCTTCATTAATTCCTAATTCAGCGCAATCAAAATCAACATATGCAGCAATATCAACTGCCATGTTCGAAAGAACCTTTTCGTTCTTAACGTCAGTCTGAATCATTACGTAAGGAATTGCTGCATTCTGAATCTGAATTGCAAGTTCTTCTGATACAGTCGTTCCGGCCGATGCTAAAACTTCACCTGTCGCAGTATTTACAACATCTTCAGCTAATACATGTCCCTTAATACGATTCTTGAACGCTAATTTTTTATTGTATTTGTAACGTCCTACTCTAGCCAGATCATATCTTCTGGCATCAAAGAACATTCCTGCGATAATAGATTCCGCACTATCCACACTTAAAGGTTCCCCTGGACGAATCTTCTTATAAAGTTCTAATAAACCTTCTTCGTAGTTTGTGCTAGGATCCTTTTCTAATGTAGCAAGAATCTTTGCTTCTTCACCGAACAATTCCTGAATTTCTGCATTTGTACCTACACCAAGTGCACGAACCAATACGGTTACAGGAACCTTTCTTGTTCTATCTACACGTACATAGAATACGTCATTGGAATCTGTTTCATATTCTAACCACGCACCACGGTTTGGAATTACCTGGGAGGTATAAAGTTCCTTACCAACCTTATCATGTGCGATTACATAGTAGATTCCCGGTGAACGAACCAACTGACTTACGATAACACGCTCTGCACCGTTGATTACGAAAGTACCTGTTTCTGTCATGAGTGGTAAATCACCCATAAAGATATCATGTTCCGTAAATTCTCCGGTTTCCTTATTGTGAAGACGAACCTTCACCTTTAATGGTGCTGCATAAGTAGCATCTCTGTCCTTACATTCCTCGATGGTATACTTCTTATCTTCTTCACAAAGCTTGAAGTCTACAAATTCAAGGCTTAAGTTCTGTCCATAGTCTTCGATTGGAGAGATATCATCTAATACTTCTCTCAGACCAGTGGTCAGGAACCATTCGTAAGAATCTCTCTGAACTTCAATCAGATTTGGCATATCCAGAACTTCATTCTGTCTGGCGTAGCTCATACGGATGCCTTTTCCTGCTTTCACAGGAGTAATTCTGTTTTTCTCCATTGACATTACACTCCTCATCTTAATAATTTAAGTTAATTACCGCTTTTTACTTAATAAAGTTAAGTTTTGTACCGTTTTTACGCTCTTTCCACCTGTCAAAAGGGCGCAAAAACCCCGTCATAACGGCAAATCAAAGTTTATTCTACCACTTTTGGCAATTCATGTCAAACACTTTCCTTTCCAGATATAGAAAAAGAGAATACAGACTCCTCTATCGCCTGTATCCTCCCTAAATCTTTTCTATTTCTTTATTCTCCGGTTGCTGGATGTAATCGCGCCTTTTGGACAAACAAGAACACACAAATGACATCCCACACATTTCTTTGGATCCAGGTAAGGCTTTCTGTCTTCTCCAAAGGATATCGTCTGATGTCCTCCATCCCTACAGGAAACGTAACATCGTCCACAGCCCACACATTCATCACGGTGAAACTTTGGATACACAATAGAATCTCGTTCCAGGACATCTGTGGAGTCGCTAACCGAATCCAGCCCCTGTCCAACCATATCACCAATATGTTCCACCCCTTTTTCTGGCAGATAGTAATTCAATCCGGCTTTCAGTTCATCAATGATTCGATAACCATACTGCATCACAGCCGTTGTAACCTGAACAGTACCACACCCTAATAGCATGAACTCCAGAGCATCCCTTGACTTCCGGCGAGGAAACATAAGTATGTCGATTGATTCCCATAACACTTTTAATCGAGTTAATTGCAGCAATACCATCTGCCCCACCGCGTTTTGCGGCTTCTGCAGCACTACTCATTTCCGAAACATTCGGAGTAAGTTTTGCCAATACAGGAATGTCAACCGAACGCTTTGCCGCCCTGGTAAACCGCTCCACCAACTCTGGCACCAATCCAATATCCGAACCCAAACCGCCCTCTTACATATTTGGACAAGAAAAATTCAGTTCCACTGCATCAGCACCATTTTTTCACACTTCTTCGCAAGATATCCCCATTCTTCTTCATTCCTTCCCATAATAGATGCCAGAATCACTTTAGTCGGATACTTCTCTTTTAATTGTCGGAAGTACTTCATGTTTTCTTCCACGCTGTGATCCGACAATTGCTCAATATTCTTAAATCCAATCATACTTCCGTTATCTCCGGTAACCGACGCAAACCGCGGAGAAGCCTCATGGATATCAAAATTACAAATTGTTTTAAATGCCGCTCCAGCCCATCCAGCCTCAAAAGCCCGTGCACACATTTCATAATTACTTGCCACCACGGAAGAGGAAAGCAAGAACGGATTTTCCAGAGGAATTCCACACAAGGAAGTCCTCAGCCGATTCATATCATCCGGTTCCGGAATATCCAATTGTGTTTTCACTTCCTCCTGCAACTTCATCATCGTTTCCTTGATTGGAACACGACCAGACTGAACGCAAGCCTTTTCACACTCTCCCTGACAGTTCGCACAAGGATTATCTTCCGGAAGTTTTGCCGCGGCACAATCCTCATTATCGAACCACACACTCCGAAGCATTTTCGACGGCAATTGATACGGACAGGCTGTTTCACACGGAGCATTTTCACATAAGAGACATTCCAATATATCTGATCGTTTCGTAACCTGTTTTAGTTTCATACGCCACCACCTTTCTGCCACTTTTTCCCGCACACCTTATTACTTTATATCATACACCTGTTTTGTGGCGTTTTCCATCATTGTTATAATTTAAAACTTTAACCTCGTGTCATTCTGCCACCAATAACTCTATTATCCATTTTTTGCTAATAGTCTCATAACGCCTCTCAGATATTCAGACATAACAAAGAAGATTTTTCGATGTACCCCGAATATCTGACTTTGACTCAAATCAGGGGTACAAGAGACAAATTCCTACCGTCAAATGCAAAGAAGCAGACCAGCATTGGCATTGCCAATACTGGTCTGCTTCTTCGAGACTTTTATATTCCCTTTAAAGTTAATTCAGTTTCAATTACTTAAGAGTGATAACTGCTCCAACTTCTTCTAACTGGCTCTTAAGAGCTTCAGCTTCTTCCTTAGAAGCAGCTTCCTTAATTACCTTAGGAGCTCCATCAACTAATTCCTTAGCTTCCTTAAGTCCTAAACCTGTAGCATCCTTAACTGCCTTGATAACCTTAACCTTCTGATCACCAACTTCTGTTAATTCAACGTCGAATTCTGTCTTTTCTTCAGCTCCGCCTGCTGCGTCTCCGCCTGCTGCTGCTACTACTACACCTGCTGCTGCA
>JAILCP010000019.1 GCA_024680055.1 Lachnospiraceae bacterium
AGACCTCTTCGCCGCTACATTCAAAAGACGGTGGAAACCGCAGCGGCCAAGTTGATTTTATCCGATGGAGTGGAACGCGGAGATGTGATATCAATTGTAAAGGAAGGCCGGTCTTTGATTGCAAGAAATGGCGGAAAACAGCAATTGTCGTAATTGCAAGAACTACAATTCAAGAAATATTAATGATTCGTTAATTGTGTTAAAAGTTAAGAAAAATCTGAATATTGAATTGACAGAGAAAGAATGTAGGTGCTAAATTATCTCTAGGGAAAATTATGGATTGTTCGGATGATGAATTCAGGAGAGCGCGTTAACGCCGCCGAAGGGGCAAGAAACTCTCAGGTACAAGGGACTGGATTTGGACGATACTCTGGAAAGCATTTTAGTATGCACCGATGAAGTAAATCTTTCAGGTAAAGAGACAGAGCGCATAGGATATATGTTATTCTATGCGCTTTTTTATATCCCAAAATATGAATTGGAAGGTGGAAATAAGAAAGGAGATACCATGGAAAAGAAAACTGTATTGTATGAAAAACATCTGGAAGCAAACGGGAAAATGGTACCGTTTGGCGGATACATTTTACCGGTACAGTACGAAACAGGAGTCATTAAAGAACATATGACAGTTCGTACAGGTGTTGGTATGTTTGATGTTTCTCATATGGGGGAAATTGTTTGTAAGGGAAAGGATGCACTTAAGAATATTAATCATCTTATGACCAACTCTTACGATGATATGTACGACGGACAGGCAAGATATACCGTTATGTGCAACGAATTCGGAGGCGTTGTGGATGATTTTATCGTATATCGTGTAAATGAAGAAGAGTTCTTTTTAGTTCCAAATGCGGCCAATGTGGATAAGGATTATGCCTGGATTTTAGATCACCAGATCGGGGATGTAACCTTTGAAAATGTATCTGACAAGTACGGACAGATTGCACTTCAGGGACCAAAGGCCAAAGATGTAATGCTGAAGCTTGTGGATCCGGAAGAAATTCCAAAGAAATACTACAGTGCTAATTTTAATGCCACAGTAGCAGGAATGAAATGTATTTTATCAAGAACCGGCTATACCGGCGAACTTGGATATGAAATTTACATTGACAAAGATAATGCACCAAAGATGTGGGACATTTTACTTGAAAAAGGAAAAGAAGAGGGCGTGATTCCTTGCGGACTTGGAGCAAGAGATACCCTTCGTCTGGAAGCAGGAATGTGTCTTTACGGACATGAGATGACCGAAAATGTAAGTCCGTTGGAGACAGCCCTGGATATTTTCGTAAAGATGGACAAGGAAGAGTTTATCGGAAAACAGGCGATGATCGATACCCCATCCAATAAGACCAGAGTGGGACTTAAGATCACCGGACGTGGAATTGCCCGTGAAGACATGAAGGTATACAAGGGAGACAAGCTGGTTGGAGAAACCACCTCAGGATCCCATCTTCCATACATGAAGGGCGCATATGCCATGGCCATTGTGAACAAAGATTACGCAGAATTGGGAACAGAGGTGGAAGTGGATATTCGCGGAAAGAGAGTAGCTGCAGAAGTAATCGAACTTCCATTTTACAAACGTCCAAGAAAAAAAGCATAAGAATATAAATAAAGGAGAATAGTGAATATGACACCAGCAGAATTAAAGTACAGCAAATCCCATGAGTGGGTAAAAGAAGAAGGAGATGTAGTAGTTATCGGATTGACAGACTACGCTCAGAAAGAACTTGGAGACTTGGTTTTCGTAAATCTTCCGGAAGAGGGAGATGAAATTGAAGCAGGAGAAGCATTTGCAGATGTTGAATCCGTAAAAGCGGTTTCCGATGTATTTTCACCTGTAACAGGAGAAGTTGTGGAAGTAAACGAAGAGTTAATGGACAATCCTGCAGCAATTAACGAAACACCATACGAAGCATGGTTTGTAAAAGTGAAAAATGTGACTGAAAAAGAGGAACTTTTATCTGCAGAGGACTATGATGCACATTGTGCAAACGAGTAAAAAGTAGAGAAAGGCAGGTTTCCAGTCATGGGTAGTTATGTACCGAATACCAAAGCGGAACGAGAGGAAATGCTCAAAGAGATCGGATACAAGAGTTTTGATGATATGTTCAGTGTAATTCCTTCCTCCGTACGATTAGAGAAAGAATTAAATATTCCGGAAGGTAAAAGTGAGTTTGAAACCAGAGACATTATGGAAAAAATGGCAGCGAAGAACGTAAAATATCGCAGCATTTTCCGTGGTGCGGGAGCATATGATCATTACATCCCTTCCGTGGTAAAACAGATTACAACAAAAGAAGAATTTGTAACAGCTTATACACCATACCAGGCAGAAATCAGTCAGGGTATTTTACAGTCAATTTTTGAATATCAGACCATGATTTGCCAGTTGACTGGTATGGATGTTGCCAATGCATCTGTATATGACGGATCCACTGCGGCAGCAGAAGGCTGTGCAATGTGTAAAGACAGAAAGAGAAAAACCTACGTGGTATCTGAAACCGTAGATCCAAAGACCATTGAAGTGATTAAGACCTATGCTTTTGGATGTGGCAGCAATGTGGTTGTGGTTCCAAAAAAAGATGGATTAACCGACTACGATAAGGCAAAGGAACTGATGGAACAGTGCGATGCAGCATGTCTTTTGGTATCCCAGCCGAACTACTACGGTCAGCTCGAGGATGTAAGAAAGGCAGTGGAAGTTGCACATGATGCAGGGGCAAAGGCAATTGTATCATGCAATCCGTTTGCATTGACCATTCTTGAGACACCTGCGGAAGCAGGCGCGGATGTGGTTGTAGGAGAAGGACAGCCACTTGGTTTGCCAATTTCTTATGGCGGACCATATATTGGATTTATGGCATGTACAAGTGCCATGATGAGAAAACTTCCGGGAAGAATCGTTGGTGAAACCAAGGATGATCTTGGAAACAGAGCCTATGTATTAACACTTCAGGCAAGAGAACAGCATATCAGAAGAGAGAAAGCAAGTTCCAATATCTGTTCCAACGAAGCTCTTTGTGCCATGACGGTAGCAGTATATATGGCAGCAATGGGAAAAGAAGGACTGATTAACGTTGCAAATCAGTGTGTAAGCAAGGCTCATTACCTTCAGGAAGGATTGGAAAACGCAGGACTTACAAAGACCTACAAGGGAGAATTCTTCCATGAATTTGTAACAACCACAAAGGTGCCGGCAGAAAAAATTGTGGACGCCTTGGAAGAAAAGGGAATCCTGGCAGGACTTCCACTTTCCGAGAATGAGATTCTTTGGTGTACAACCGAAAAGAATACCAAGGCTCAGATGGATGAAGTCATCGCTGTTGTAAAGGAGGTACAGGCATAATGGATCTGATTTTTGAATTGGGAAAAGAAGGACGTGGCCTTTCTCTTTTACCGGAATGTGATGTAAAAGAAGTGACTCTGGATGCGCCAAAGCGAAC
>JAILCP010000047.1 GCA_024680055.1 Lachnospiraceae bacterium
AGGCAATCACCATCCCCAACTTTGATACTTCTATTTTACCAGAAAAAGTAGCTCAATCCCAGATAAATACTGGATTTTTGGTGCTTTTGCAAAGAAAAATCCACGGCGTTATGCCGTGGACTTTGTCTACAGTCTGAAGGGAGGTTTTACATAAGTAAAATCTCCCTTAAATTAGTTGAACATCGGAATTAATATCAACTATTATTTCATCGATAGGCATACCGGTAACATCGGAAATCTTTTGTGCAATACGCTGCTGTACCAAAGCTGCAATATCTTGAGTTTTCATTCCCTGAATTTCATCATAGGTAATTGGTTTTAAAAAATAGCAGGAATTGTAGCTCTTTCGGATGCTGTTATATTTATATGCTTTATAACTGTCAATCAAAGCGACCGGTACAATGGTGGAATGGGCTTTTTGAACACTTTTAAAACAGCCAGCTTTAAATGGATAAAGATGGTTTTCTTTATCATATAGGTATCCACCTTCCGGAAAAATAATAAATTTCTTTCCGTTTTTCAGTTCATCAGCCATTTCCATTATGATGGAAAAGGACTGACGTAAATCATCACGTTTTAAACGCTTCCCCTGGATAAGGGCCATAATCTCATTTACTACGTACATCTTTGAACGCTCATAATCCATTACCAGGGATATAGGTCTTTGATGACCGTTTACAATGGCCAGGGCATCAAACTTACCGGAATGGTTAGGACATAAAATATAGTTACCGCCTTCAGGAATATTTTCAATTCCATGATATGTGGTATAAATTCTGCCTGCCTTGGTAACGATTCTTGATAATTTACGTACAAGATAATAGCGTTTCTCTTCAGAATATTTCTGAGGATGCGCAGCCACATAGCGCATCAACGGTACCATATATAAATGAAATATACTTCGAAGTATGGTGTAATAGAATCTAAGCATAATTACCTCCGGTAGTAATTATACCCTACTATCCCTATAAATATCAATGAACTGTTCATGAATATAACATTTAAATATTGAAACAAATGTATGAATAAATTTAGATATTATAGTTCTCTGTATACCGGTATAACAATGTAATCTCCCGCATTCATATCATCTTCTGAGAGCTGATTCAGTTCCTTTACTTCCCGGATGTAATTATCTATGGAATAATCATTGGTACAAATATGCTCCTTAGCAATTGTCCATAAAGAATCTCCTTGTTCTACCAGAATGCTTTCATATACATAGTGGCCTGTGTTGGAAGCCTCCACTTTATTTGGATTGGTATATATCTTTACTGCTATTGTTATAATGAGAATAGAAAGCACAACAATGGCAGAAATGTATAAAAGATTCTTCTGTCTGCGTACCTGGTTGGTTCTTAGTTGTTTCTTCTCTGCATAAGATAAATTCATTGTAGTTGCCTTATTCATTCTGATTCCTCCAATTCCACGAACATAAGTTTTCGAACGACTGTTTGTAATGCAAGTATAATTCACGAACATTCGTTTGTCAATATAAAATACGAACAAATTTTCGGGAATATATGTTTGTTTTTTTCCATAACCTATGTTAGAATGAATTCATAGTATTTAAGTTTAGCGTTTTCAAGGAGGTTCTTATATGGAACGTGGCAAGATTAGTGAGAAACAGAAAGAGATACTGGAATACATTAAGACCGAAATTTTAAATAAGGGATATCCCCCAACTGTTCGTGAAATCTGCGAGACAGTTCATTTGAAATCCACTTCATCGGTACATTCTCACCTGGAAACTCTGGAGAAGAAGGGCTATATTCGAAGAGATTTAGCAAAACCCCGTGCCATTGAGATTATAGATGATAATTTTAACCTTACAAGAAGAGAAATGGTGAATGTTCCTATGGTTGGACAGGTTGCTGCAGGAGCACCCATCCTTGCTGTAGAGAATGTGGAGAACTACTTCCCTGTTCCGGCAGAATATATGCCCAATGAACAGACCTTTATGCTGAAGGTTAAGGGAGAAAGTATGATTAACATCGGTATTTACGACGGTGATCAGATCCTTGTGGAGCAGACTTCTTCTGCCAGAAATGGTGATGTTGTGGTTGCATTGATTGATGATTCTGCTACAGTGAAGACTTTTTATAAAGAAGACGGTTATATTCGTCTTCAACCGGAGAACGATACCATGGATCCTATTATTGTTGAGGATTGCCAGATCCTTGGAAAAGTATTTGGAGTATTTCGTTTCTTATAATAAGATTTATTTTTAGTTTTCTATCCTATAAAGAATAATAGGTAGAAAGAGAATGATGTATAGAGAATAAGATATAAAGAAGCCGATTGGAATCTTCCAATCGGCTTTCGGATTCTATTATTTTATAACATTTCAATAAAAGCTGAAATTCTTGTGGCAATCTGTCCGCTGTCAGATGGAGCGTAATCGGTAACCAGTTTCATATATGGAATACCAAGTTCAGCACATTTTCTTCGTACTCTCTCCCCTTCAATATTAAAGGTATGGCAGGCATGTAATACCACGTCTACAACTCCTTCTACTTTATATTTTTCAACCATTTCTTCAAGATGAGTAAGTCTTGCATCGTTGTCGCTCATAACAGAGCAGCTGATTTGCAGATAACGATCGGAAATAGCTCTTAAAATATCCGGTGCATTCTCATCAATCATCATGGCTCTTGTTCTCTCACCGCTGCAATCGTCCGGACATACGATGGTACCACCGTTTTCTTCGATGGTTTTGCTTACTTTGTTTAAAACACCAAAGCTAGGACAACCGGTCATAAGGATACGTTTGGCTTTTTCAGAAACCGGACGTTCTCCTTTGTTGTAATAGTTATCTTTGGCGTCATCCACCAATTTACGAAGGTTGGCAAGCTGTTCAGACGGGCTGAATACAAAAGTACTCTGTTGCATAGCCATGGCTGCCTGGGTGGACTTCATAACCGGAGGAACGGCCTGCTGCAGGTTGGCTAACTCCAGTTCCACTTCACGAATCTTATTTCGCATTTTTACTGCTTCTCGAAGTTTTTCGTCGGTTATTTCAACGTGGAATTTCTCTTCCAGCTTTTCTTTTAAAAGTTTGCATTCCTCATACCAGATGTCACCTGCATAGCTTCTCTTTTGTGATTGAGGCAACTGTAACACATGGGTTTCCTTAATATCGTTTAACAGCTCAAACATCTTCTTTTTACCGTCACAAGTGGTTTCACCAATGATCATTTCGGCAAAATAGGTGTATGGACACTTGTCGGAATATGCAAATCCAAAGGTACTTTTAATTAACGGGCAAAGGTTTTGCGGTAAAACCTGTTCTGCATCCGCAACGGTCTCATTGCTGGTTCCACATAATCCTACGGCGGAAATTCCGCCTGCTTCTATGATTTCCAGGGGGGTGTAGGCACATAAATAGCCCACAAGGTGCCCTCCGTTTTCACAATATTCTTTTACCCTCATGAATCCGGATTTTCTGGCTTCCTGATATTCTTCAAAATTCTGAGGTAAATCTCTTACGTCTGTCATAACTTCCTCCATATAATAGATTTCTTTTATCCTTAAACATAGTATCACAGTGAAAAAGCTTAAACCAATATAAAATGGCTATAATGTAAACCTGATTATTAAAAAAGTCAATAAAAAAGGAAGCCACCTGCGAGGTAGCTTCCCGTATTGATTTTAAAGTGTTGCGATATCAATTTCTGTTCCGTCTTTCCAGAGCTTTTCAAGGTTATAAAAGTCTCGATCTTCTTCTGTAAATACATGAACAATAATATCGGTGTAGTCTAAAAGAATCCAGGATGAATAGTTGTTTCCCTCCTGGGCTTTCAGCTGATATCCGGCCTTAGATAATTCCTCATCTACACTTCTTACCAGTGCTGACATCTGATTCTGGTTAGATGCACTTGCAATAATAAAATAGTCTGTAATTAAAGATACGCCGGTTATATCGATTACCTTAATATCAGATGCTTTTTTTTCATCTAATGCATGGTGTGCAATGCGCACCATTTCCTTTGCGTCTGCCATGAGTTACCTCCTGTCAATTAATTTTTTGTAGTAATTATAGGTTTCGACGGTTCGCTCATCTATGGCAAACCCCTGTTTTTTTATATAATTCAAAACGTTTTCTGTTTCCAGTAAAACGGCTTTGTCGATGTTGTGAAATGCATTGTAACGAATGGCTGTAATGCCGTCAAAATCAGGTCTCCCAGGTTCTATATAATCTGCAATAAATATGATTTTGTCAAGGAGATTCATGTTGGGACAGCCTGTTGTATGAACTTTGATGGCATGTAAAATCTCTTGGTCATTTACGTGGTATACTTCCTTTGCAAAGTAAGCGCCTAAATCTGCATGAAGCAGATGTGGACTTTTTAAACAAACCTTTGGAAAGGAAATATGATATTTTTTACATTCTGAAACATAGTCGTTTAGGCCGGTGATTTTGGCACAATCGTGTAATGCAGCGGCCAACATGGCCTTGTTGGCATCGTATTCATAACAATAAGCAAGGCTTGCAGCTGTATGCATCACACCTAAGGTATGACGAAAACGACTTTCTTTCATTTTCATCTGTAAGTCGTCTAAAATTGTTTGTATTTCCTTATTCATGAAATGTATGTCCTCATTCTATACTTATAAAGTATAGAGATTGTTTTTCTTAATATAGTCAATCACAGAATCAGGTAAAAGGTAACGTACCGTATCCTTGTTTGCAATACGACTTCGAATATTGTTGGATGAAACATCAAACATTGGGGTTTGAATTAAATCCATGGTGCCCCCAAGTTTCTTTGTAATTTCTTTGGCGGTAGATAGCACTTTATCAGAATCCACCATATCACGTACTGCAATCAGCACCGTTGCTTTTTCTAAAATGATTTCTGGATTTCTCCATTTTTCAAAATAGAGCAAAGAATCTGCGCCCATAATGAAAAAGAATTCATCCTCCGGATGTGATTGTTTTAACTCGGTTAAGGTAAGATAGGTATAGCTTAACCGCTGGTTATGCACTTCTCTCTCGTCCAGTTCAAAATAAGGAACGTTCAAAATGGCTTCTTTTACCATTTGGCATCGGTGAGAACTGTCCACCACCGTCAGATTGGTTTTATGAGGAGGATTTCCCGCCACCATAAAAAGAATTTTATCCAGGTGAAATTGATGGTAGGCATTTTCAGCAATCAGAAGATGTCCATTGTGAATGGGGTTAAAAGTGCCGCCCATAATACCGATACGCATTGTATAAGTCTCCTTTTATCTTGGTAAGTGATATGCACTGTCTTTTCTTTTCTGTTTGAAAAGAACAATTTTTTTTCCGATTACCTGAACCACTTCAGCGTTGATGTTCTGGGCAATGACTCTTGCAATTTCGTTAGGGTCATCCATACAGTTCTTTAAAACATGAAGTTTAATCAGTTCACGTTTTTCAATGGCTTCTGAAATTGCATCCATGTTTTCATCGGTAACGCTGGATTTTCCAATCTGAAAAATTGGATCCATGGTACTCGCTTTGCTTTTTAAATAAGCTCTTTGTTTACTGGTCATTTATTTTTCCTCTTATTTGTAGTATTCAAAGGACAAACCGTATAGACGAACGGTGTCACCTTCTTCAATACCTAAATCTTCCAACTGTTGTAAAATACCCTGATCTTTTAAGAAATTCTGGAAGAACAAAAATCCTTTTTCAGAGTCAATATTGGTATAACCAAGCATTTTTTCAATACGTGGGCCTTCCACCACATACTCATCTTCTGCTTCGTCGTATGTTACGGTAAATGGTTCGCTTTCCTCGTAGCCAAGTTCGTCTTCCAGGTCAAATTCCGGCTCAAACTGAATGATTTCTTCCGGAATTTCTTCAAGAAGCTTGCTTACGTGGAAAAGTAATTCCTTTACGCCCTGTCCGCTAACGGCGGAAATCGGGAACACTTCAATACCAAGTGGAAGAAATTCTGTTTTTAACGCTTCCACAATTTCATTGGTGTCGCCGTAAACCGCATCCATTTTGTTGGCTGCGATTACCTGCGGTTTCTTAAGTAAGTCCGGGTTATAAACCTCAAGCTCTCTGCGGATGGTTTTAATATCCTCAAGGGGATCTCTGCCTTCCACGGAAGCACCGTCCACAATGTGAATCATTACCTTGGTACGTTCAATATGACGTAAAAATTCGTGACCAAGACCGATGCCCTCAGATGCACCTTCGATCAATCCCGGAATGTCGGCAATTACAAAGCCCTTTGAATCAGGTAAATCCACCACACCAAGGTTTGGCTGTAAAGTGGTAAAATGGTAATTGGCAATCTTTGGTTTGGCGTTGGTTACACGACTTAAAAATGTTGATTTTCCAACATTTGGAAAACCAACCAAACCAACATCTGCAAT